>MWEV01000027.1 GCA_002071245.1 Deltaproteobacteria bacterium ADurb.Bin026 | reverse complement strand
TGGGAGAAATATACCCATCAATAGACCTGCAATAGCCATCAGAATGAGTGTAACCAACACCGGGCCTATTATAAAATATGTCAATAAAGGGAGTCCTATTACACCAGCAGTTCCGCCGGCAACCCTCGATATTCTGCCGATGAACAAAAGTGCTATACCACCAAAGATCAAGAGCGTCATGATGGGGGATAGTCCATCCTTTTGCTTTGGTGCAACCCTCGGTTCAGCCTTGAACTCACCTCTTGCGGCATCAATGAGTGCATGGATGCCCGCTGTAAATCCAGCATCATAATCCCCCCTTTTGAACTTCGGTTTAATAACAAGGTCAATAATACGTCCGGCTGTCAGGTCTGTAAGTCTGCCTTCAAGGCCGCGTCCAACTTCGATCCTTATCTTTCTCTCCTGGCTTGCCACAAGCAATAACACCCCGTTATCCCTACCTTTTTGGCCTATTTTCCACGATTCTGCAACCTTTATGGAATATGCTTCAAGGGATTCGCCTTGTAGTGAAGGTATCGTAAGGATAAATATCTGTGTTGAATCAGACTTTTCGAACTCCTTCAATTCAGCCTCGATCTTTGACCTCGCAGTTTGCGACATCATGTTGGCATAGTCGTTTACATAACTTCTCAAAAGAGGCACATCAAGGGCAAAACAGGAAAAGGTGAAAAACAAAAGGCAAAAGGTGAATAAAACGAATAAGGTTCTGTACGACAGGCTTTTTTTCATTTATATTTCTCTTTTCAACTCTTTTTAGAATTTCACCTGTGGTGCCTTTTCTGCGCCAGACTCAGCCTTGAATGGTTCTTTGGGCGAAAGATGGAGTAGCAGATTGTTTGTAAGGTTATTTGGAAATATACGTATCGATGTATTGAACTCCTGCACAGCTTTGTTATATCTGGTGCGTGCAACATTTATCCTGTTTTCAGTACCTTCAAGCTGATGTTGAAGGTCTATGAAATTCTGGTTTGCCTTGAGGTCGGGATATCTTTCCGCAACAAGCAGCAGTCTCGAAAGCGCACTACCCATAGATGCTTGAGCCTGCTGGAATTGTGCCATAGTCTTTGGGTCACCTACCATATCTTTTGATACCTGAATCGTTCCAATCTTTGACCGTGCCTGTGTAACTGATTCAAAAGTCTCTTTTTCGTGCTTTGCATATGCCTTTACCGTCTCGACGAGATTAGGTATCAGGTCATTCCTTCTTTGATATGTGGCCTCAACATCACCCCACGCAGCCTTGACAGCCTCCTCGTTTTCCTGAATTGTGTTATAGCCGCAACCTGTCATGCCGAAGATAACCGCAATAAACAACAGATAAATAAATACCTTTTTCATTAGGCCTCCTCTTGAGTAAAAATTAAAATAATAAGCAAGGCATAAAATACGTACTCGGATGCAAGCATACATGCGCTGTTTGCTAACCATTTCTTTTCATATCATGCGATTTTAAAATCTTCAGACCGCATGGCATGTTTTTATGAACGAGGGATTTTTTGAGATTGCAGTATATCGCCACAAAAGTTCTGCAACTTCCCGACCCGTCGACCGCCGTTTCTTTCGGATGTTCTGCGTACTCACACATTAAATCGCAAAAATTTAACATACCCTTTTTTAGCTCCTTCCGATAGATTGTACGTAAAACAGAATACATAGTAAACAAAAAATTTTTCTTTGTCTTTTGTATCTACTTGCTATTGAAAGCTGATGATTTAAGCCACACTATTGTTGTTGACCTCAAAAAATATGCGTGTTAAAAGATTTCATAGTTACAAAGAGGAGGATATGCATTATGGATGAGGAGACAAAAAAGAGGACCCAGGAAACCGCGAAAAAGCTGTTCGGAAAGGGCATCAAGATGGATCCGCCTTATATGATGTGGAAAGAATTCGACAGAGACCTTGCAAATGACCTTTCGATGTTCATAACAGGCAATCTTTATTCACGCACAGTTCTGACCCTTCCTGAGCGCCAGATGGTGGCATGCGCTATGCTTGCGGCCCTTGGGGCGGCAGATGAATTGAGGCTCCATGTCAATGCAGCGCTAAATGTGGGGTGCGACCCAAAAAAACTGGCTGAGGTGTTTTTTCAACTTGCGCCTTACGGTGGTATGCCTTTAGTGAACAAGGCGCTTGAGGTATATCGAGAAGTCCTTAAAGAACGGGGTGAATGGGATAGTCTTTTCAAGGAAAATAAATAACAGTCCATACCGTAAGGACAAATAATTATACAGCGATGAACGGCAAAAACGTGTTGCATAGGAAGGAAAAATGAAAAAAACATCAATATTATCAGTTGTTATCATGTTTTGTGCTGTGTGTTTCTGTTATGGAGGAACCCTTGACGACATTTTAAAGGGCATCAAGGTTCCCCCTGGCGCAAAAATACCAGGCAGCAGTCAGGATGACAGCACTATAACATCCGGTCTCAAGGAGGCCCTTTCGATAGGTACCAGCAATGCGGTAACAGCAACCTCAAAACTCAACGGATATTTCAAGAATCAGATGATAAAAATCCTCTTGCCCGAAAATATACAAACAATGGCAGATGTGCTTGCAAAGCTTGGTTATCAAAGACAGGTTGACAACTTCATACTCAGCATGAACCGTGCAGCCGAGAAGGCCGCACCCAAGGCAAAGGAATATTTTATCGGCGCCATAAAGGAGATGTCGTTTGATGATGCAAGAAAGATTCTTGGGGGCGGGGACACCGCTGCCACAGAATTTTTCAAATCCAAGACATCCGGCAAGCTTTTTGAAGAGTTCAAGCCAATTATTTCGAAGAGCATGAACGATGTAGGTGTCACACGTTCATACAAGGATATGGTAGGAAGATACACATCCGCAGTTCCTTTTGCCAATATCGAGTCGCTCGATCTTGACCGTTATGTAACAAACAAGGCACTCGACGGCCTTTTCTACATGGT
>MWEV01000026.1 GCA_002071245.1 Deltaproteobacteria bacterium ADurb.Bin026 | reverse complement strand
AGAGCCTACCCTCAGGAATGATCTCCCTGAAATAGTCGATATAGCCAGACAGGTTGGCTACTCTTTTATTCAGGTTAACTCCAACGGTCTTCGTTTGGCCTCAGACATTAATTATGTGAGGAGACTCTCGGAAGCTGGTCTTACGTCGGTATTCCTCCAGTTCGACGGAGTTGATGATGAAATCAATCGTTTATTAAGGGGAAAAGAGCTTCTCGAACAAAAAATAAAGGCAATTAGAAATTGCGGTGAAAACGGCATCGGCATAGTTCTTGTTCCCACTATAGTGAAAAATATAAACACCGACTCCGTTGGGGCTATAGTTAAACAAGCAGTAAAAATGATTCCTACTGTGAGGGGTGTACATTTCCAGCCTGTCAGTTATTTTGGGCGTTTCCCGTATCCTGGCAGCAATGAGAAACGTTTCACGCTTCCCGAGCTTATGAGGTGTCTCGAAGAGCAGACAGATGGTCTTATAAAAACGACAGACTTTTCGCCTCCTGGTTGTGAACACGAACATTGTTCTTTTCATGCCTCTTATATGTATATGGGCGATGGTATATTGAAGCCATTAGGTGATAGCACAGGAGATAGCTGTTGTCTGGCAGGCCATGATACAGGAGGTGCGAAAAAAACCATAGAGATTGTATCGCGACGCTGGACCCTACCGTCAACTGCCCCATCGGCAAACTTCTTTCCGCTCATTGAAGATTCTCCATGTTGTGGCGTTGAAAAACCAAGCCCAACCGATGTGGAAGAACCGATAGACTTAGATTTATTTCTTCAGGAGATTGCCACACGAAGTTTTACCATTTCGGCCATGGCATTTCAGGATGCAGACAATCTTGACATTGAAAGGTTGAGAGGCTGTTGCATATCGGTTATATCTCCCGATGGGAGATTAATTCCCTTTTGTGCTTATAATCTTACCGGAAGGGATGGGAAAAGCCTTTATCGTAATGAGATAAGGCCAGCATTGCAATGATCAACATTACCCCTTTGGACAAATGGATCAAGGAAAAGATACAGTTCTGTTGTAATTCAACACATTCAGATTTTACTAATGCCCTTGAAGCATATCAGCTTAGGAAGATAAACGAAACCATCGATCATGCACGCAGTAATTCACCTTTCTATCGCCGTATGCTGCAAAATATTCCGATGGAACCCTTTGTTGCCCTTTCTGATTTTGCAAAAATCCCTTTTACTACCCCGTCAGATATCGCCGGTGATCCGTTCGGATTTCTTGCGGTTCGGCAAAATGATGTTTCCAATATTGTTACCCTCCGAACATCCGGAAGCACAGGTAATGCCAAACGTATCTTCTTTACCAACGATGACCTCGAACTAACAATCGACTTTTTCCATCGAGGCATGAGGACCCTTGTAAGCCCAGGACAAAAGGTAGCAATCCTCCTCCCCGGAGCGATATCTGATAGTGTTGGTGACCTCCTTATGAGGGGACTTAGTAGATTAGACGTTCGGTCCCTTGTTTATGGTCCCGTCATAGACCCCCGTGATGCTGTTGATGCGATAAGTTCTTTCGGTGCCCACTGCCTTGTAGGTATACCAATACAGGTTCTTGATTTGGCACACTCATGGGTAGAGGCAGATATAAAACAAAGCAGTATAGAAAATGTCTTACTTAGCACGGATTATGTTCCGAGAGCAATTTCACGTACATTGCAAAATTTATGGGGCTGTCGTGTCTTTAACCATTACGGTATGACCGAGATGGGTCTTGGTGGTGGGGTTGAGTGTGAAGCACTGGATGGATACCATCTGAGGGAGGCCGATCTCTACTTCGAGATAGTCGATCACGAAACAGGACGATTATGTCCCGATGGTGTAACAGGCGAGGTTGTTTTTACGACCCTTACAAGAAAAGGGATGCCTTTGATACGATACAGAACCGGTGACATGGCAAGGATTATTCCAGAGCCATGTCCGTGTGGCAGTGCCCTGAAACGTATGGAGTGCGTAAAGGGAAGATGGAGCGGAATCATATATCTTGAACCTGATTCCCGCCTCTTTCTGTCGGATCTGGACGAAGCCTTGTTCGGCCTATCAGGTCTTCTCGACTACAGGGCGACAGTTTCGATGAGAAAAGGTAGGGCAGCACAAATGCATATTGACATATACCAGGCAGAAGGTGCGGCATTAAAAAAACAAGACATCTTGCACGCTTTAAACAGAATTAACGCAATTCAAAAAAGTATTTCTTCAAATGCACTCATGGAACCCACGATAACCTTTTCATCAGAGGGACGATGGTCTACCACGGGCACAACAAAAAGAAAAATTGTTATATCCACGGAAGCAGAGTAAACATGAAAAATAATTACATGAAAATCAGCAGCTTTCGCAAATGGCCCCGCACAGAACTTGTTTATCTTTGAAAAGTTCTGATTTCAGTACAAAACCCGGTCCCAATACAGACTCGACGTAGTCGATGTTTATAGGCTTTGCCCTGTCGAAAAGTGTTTTTTCAATTATAAAAGTTATTCCTCTTTCTGTGATAATCTGATCATCATCCTTTGGATCATCAAATGCCATCGATAGATGAGGGCCCTTCCAATCACCCTCAGTCCTAAAAACCCTTATAGACTGAGGTCCCTCTCGTCCACCAATGGATTGCTCGATTTTTTCAAATGCCTTTTCCGTTACTGTAATCATTGGATACTCCTTAAAATTGGTTTTGAAAACTTCATTTATTTTGATAATAGCCTACAATAAAATAAAAAACATGATTAAAAA
>MWEV01000025.1 GCA_002071245.1 Deltaproteobacteria bacterium ADurb.Bin026 | reverse complement strand
CCATGCACAGTCTATGAAAAGAAACCCCTGAAAGACCCAAAAGGCAATGTAGTGCCGGGTCTTTATACAGCATGGGTAACATTGAACAACCCTGCTCAGTTCAACAGCTATACCACAGAGATGGTAAAGGGTGTAATCGCAGGTTTTGAGAATTCTTCAACCGACCGTGAAGTTGTTGCAACAGTATTCACAGCAGTTGGTCCCAATGCATTCTGCACAGGCGGTAACACAAAAGAATACTCCGAATATTACAGTATGAGGCCGGAAGAATACGGTGCGTACATGGAACTCTTCAATAACATGGTAGACTCCATCCTTATGTGCAAAAAACCTGTTATCTGCCGCGTAAACGGTATGAGAGTCGCCGGTGGACAGGAAATTGGTACAGCATGCGACCTTACTTTCTCTTCAGACCTTGCCATTTTCGGTCAGGCAGGTCCTCGTCATGGTTCAGCACCTGTCGGCGGCGCATCAGATTTCCTCCCTTCATTTTTCAGCATTGAAGATGCAATGTGGAGTTGTGTAAGCTGCGAGATGTGGTCAGCATATAAGATGTGGTGGAAAGGTCTCATCTCAAAGACAGTTCCTGTCCTTAAAAACGACAAAGGTGAGTGGGTAAGGAATCCCCAGGTTATTACTGAAGAGTTTTTCAAAAACGGTGAGATCGTTTATGGCGAAAACAAAACAGGTCAGGAATTCAAAGATGCACGTGCATGGGTGCAGGGAAAACAGAAAAATAACGAAGTTGATTTCTCGCTTCTCGATGCAGAAATTGACAAAGTCGTATGGACATTTGCAAACCTCTTCCCTGGCTGCTTGATGAAATCAATTGACGGCATCAGGCAGAAAAAGAAATTCTTCTGGGATACCATGAAGAACGATCACAGATACTGGCTGGCAACAAACATGATGGGCGAGGCATTCTTGGGCTTTGGTGCATTCAACACCAAGAAGATTACAGGTGCCGACACCATCGACTTCATCAAAAACCGCCAGCTTATCGCAAAAGGCGAACTTGTCAACGAAGCCTTTATGGCAGAAGTTCTTGGCAAACCGCAGGCAAAGTAAGAAAGGACAACACTTTAAGGGGGGCATGTCCCCCCTTTTTTTATTAAAAGAGTAGGGAGGAAAAAATGGGTTATAGCTATATAACGTTTGAAAAAAAGGATAAGGCAGCATACATAACTTTGAATACACCACCATCAAACTGGTTGACCATCTTGATGATGAGAGAAATCAACGAAGTGCTTGCTGAACTAAAGAAGGATCCAAGCGTACAGCTTCTGATTTTTGACCATGCAGGAGAAAAGGCATTCTGTGACGGGGTGGATGTCGCAGACCATACGCCTGACAAAGTAAATGATATGATAGAGGTTTTTCACAGGATGTTCAGGCTTATGCACGAGATTGATATAACAACCGTAGCAGTTGTTAACGGCAGGTCTCTCGGTGGTGGATGCGAGCTTATGGCCTTCTGTGACATCGTAATCGCATCTGAGAAATCCAGGATAGGCCAGCCAGAGATAGCGGTTGGCGTGTTCCCTCCTGTTGCAGCGGCATGGTTCAGTAAGATAATAGGTCTTAAAAAGACTTATGAACTTCTACTCACAGGAAAGATGATAAGCGCCAAAGAGGCAGAGGCCATAGGACTTGTTAACGTAGTTTTGCCTGTAGAGGGTTTCAAAGAGGCTGTTGATAAGTATCTTGCTGATTTCTTAAAACAGAGCAGGCCCGTGGCAATGTGGACAAAACGCGCGATTAAAGCAAGCCTCAATGTCGATTTCAACGAAGCGCTTAAGGCATCTGAGGTATACTATCTGGACGGTTGCATGAATACTGAGGATGCAAACGAAGGTATCAGTGCATTCATGGAGAAGAGAAGAGCCGTATGGAAAGATAAATAAAAAAATACGTTATACAATATAATACAAATAATTAAAGGATGCATCGATCGTATGCTCTACACACCAAAAGAGGAAATAGACTCAAGGATACACAGATTAAAGATGTTGATGGAAAAGGCCTCTGTTGATGGGGCCTTTTTCCATTATAAAATAGATTACTATTATCTTTCGGGGACAATGCAGGATTCACTACTTTTTGTCCCGACAGAAGGTAAACCTATACTATTTGTAAAAAGAGAATTGTCAAGGGCACGCAGAGAATCCCCATTAGACAACATCATATCCATACGTTCCATAAGAGATATACCTCCCCACTTAAAACCGTTCAAAAGGGTTGGCCTTCAACTTGACGTCATCCCATATAACGATGTCCTAAAATTTAAAGAAATCGTAACAAAAGATGCTGAACTAATAAACGTCTCAACTCTGACAAAAGAGATAAGAAAGGTCAAATCTGATTTCGAAATAAAAATCATTAAAAAGGCAGCAGCCATCCAAAAGAAGGTCTACAAAAAGATACCCGAATTTCTCAAAGAGGGCATGACCGAGATAGAGGTTGGGGGCATCCTTGAGGCATATGCAAAGACCCTCGGTCATGAAGGCCTCTTGAGGGTTCGTTCCCTCAATTATGAGGCATATACCTGGCACGTCATCAGTGGCCGAACAGGCAGTATTGTAAGTCAATCAGATTCCCCTATGGGTGGACTCGGTCTTTCACCTGCCTTCCCAGTTGGCGCCAGTCTCAAAAAGATAAAACGCAACGAACCGATCCTGATAGACTTCGGGATATGCTACCACGGG
>MWEV01000024.1 GCA_002071245.1 Deltaproteobacteria bacterium ADurb.Bin026 | reverse complement strand
ATATGTTCAAGTGGATCGTTCGTTTTTGGAAGTTCAAGACGTTCTATCTTTTCGCCTCCTCTATAGGTCACTTCCACTGGGAATACAACGCCTTTATCGTTGAAATACTGAAAATCACCTAATGCAAACCATGAAGGAAGCCCAGCCGCCCATATAACCCTATATTTTTCTTCATCAGCAACCCCTTTTTTCTCTGCAATCTTCTGTATCAGCTCATCATATAGGTCTTTATAGAAATCATAGGCCTCCTGAGTTCCTAAATTAAAGGTAAATGGTACCATCGTGTTCATTGCATCGCCTGTATCCATAGGTGTGGGGATTGCCTTTCTCAGCTCGTATGTATCTATAAAAAGATCCCATGTCCTGTCAGACAGTTCTACTGTCGCTGCAAGCCTGTCCCAATCCATCTTCTTACCGGTATGCTTCTCACAGAACTTTACAAGTTCACGAAGTTCCTCGGTTGCATATTTAACATAAAACTTTTCCTGTGACTTGTGGTCAACATTTGGGTCAAATGGAGGATAATACATACTGCCCACAAAAACAGGTACATCCTGCAGATAATGCTGTGTTGCCTGTGGCCATTTGAATCTGGGGTCACACAAAAGCTGACCACTGCCAAGTATCATATCCGGCCGTGCCATACCACCCCATGGAGCCCCGGGTACAGGTTCACCCTTTAACTCTTCCCTAATCATATCAAAACCTATCGTACAGGTAGCATATGTACATAAAGAACGCGAAAAATCATCAGACTCTGCCTTTTGGAGATATTGTTCAGCATCTCGCTTTGCCGCACATACACCTGCAAAGCTCTCACCCCAGCCAGGAACTATATCCATCGCACGCATTATCTCATCCTGTCCATCCGCGATATATGCATATGCAACCTTTTTTCCTTCTTCCTTTGCCTTGAGCGTAGCGGAAAGATTGCCTTTTACAAATTTTGCGATTTTTGCTGCCGCCTGTGTCGCCAATGCCCTCGGTTTTTTGCCTTCAGCCATGTGAGTATCCTCTCTACAATTTATTGGGGCTCACGTCACCCCCTCTTTTTTATGCTATCATTTCCAGAAATGCCTCAATCCTGGTCTTCATCCTCGCCAGAGTAGAAGTTGAATATTCATCTTCAAGATAAAGCACCTTGGCCCCTGACGATTCAATATAACTTTTCATTGCCGGTACCTCGAAACCATATGGATCACAGTACTTATATATGAAGAGTATTGCACCGTTAACCTTAAACTCGCTTATGTGCTGTTTTATCTGACCAAAACGAGCATCCAAGTTCTCCTGATATGTATTACCTTCACCAACAAAGGTTGTTGGTATTTTTAATTTTCTCAAATAGCGTTCTGCGATACCCTGAACAGGGTCAGGTGTTATATCGACATCTTCCCAATACATCTTGGCACCAATTGACAATTCATCCATCACAACAGAAGCACCAGTGCCTTCGATAGCCTCAATGATTGCAACATCGTCAACCTGATCACCAATGAGCATTATACGAGCCGATTTACCAGGCGAAACAGGCGATCTTTTCTTTATTTCTTCTATAACGTCTTTGATAAGTGCACTCGATTCTTCAACCGGTAAACTCATCGCTGCAACAAGGACCTTCATCATCTCCGCCCCCGAAATAAGAGGAGGATTTGACTTTCTAAAGTCATACAGGTCTCGCATGAGCCGTCTATTTTCATTATGCAACTTGATGGCCTGAACTATAGTCTCATCTGAAATCTTCTTGCCAGTGAAATCTTCTAAAGTATTTATAAACAGTCGAAGTATCTCTTTGGTAAATTCTATGGATGGGTCATCCGTTACGTGAGGAAAATTGATAAAATGCCAGTAAGGCAATTTCAGGTTATCTCGCCACACATCATTGGTCCTGTCAATCGAATCGCATTGGTGGGGAAGAACCATTCCATCGAGAAACGTATATCTGCCCTTTATGGCTGAATCAAATACATTGCGCACAAAAGGACACACTATCGTTTCCATGTATGCATCACCCTTCGTGATAGACTCAGACACATTACCTACCATCCGAATCGGCACCACACCGGCCGCTGTCATGATCTCAACAGGACATAAAGCAGATAGATAACCAATTATCTTTTTGCCTTCCGCCTTTAATTCCTTTGCCCTTGCCCCATAGTGTGAATAATGCTTTTCTGCAGTTGCCAAACCTTTTCCGTCTTGAAATGCTGTCATCTTAACTCCTATACCCGGTAAGCATATTGCACATGCCTGTCCGAAAAGATAATCTTATTTAATAACCTGAAACCATTTTAACCAAAACTCACACGTTTGTCAATCATAATTGTGAATACATTCACAATGTCTTAAAAAACTCTACGAACTTTTACCTCTATGCAAGTCCTACAACAATACCACGTAATTCTTCTTGTACTAGTGGCATCTCCACCATTCTCTTATCCTTGCTTATATCGATATTGATTATATTATCAAGCGATACACAACCGAATGTCTCAATCAACATCCCTTCCATATTATTTCCGTTCAAATAGAAGTCAGATTTGTATATCTGTGTTCCTTTGTAACCTGAAAACTCGATTATATTTTTATTCAATGATGCGCATCCAAATATTTCTATCAACATCTTTTCATCATAATTCCATTT
>MWEV01000023.1 GCA_002071245.1 Deltaproteobacteria bacterium ADurb.Bin026 | reverse complement strand
TTAAAAAGGAGGATTGGCAAGCCCATTACCTTGCAATGCTATGTCCGGCTTGTGGCTGGAATCTGGAGGGAGAACGGGATAGTTGTGCGCTTATCTGCAAAAATTGTAGTTCACTTTGGCAGCCATCTGTAAATGGTTTTGATAGACTGGGCTTTGCTTCTGTTAAAGACACAGGGGATGATATGGTTTATCTGCCTTTCTGGCGGATAAAGGCGGATATCGATCGGTTGGAGCTAAAGACGTATGCAGACTTGATACAGTTAGCAAACCTGCCGAAGGCGATAAAGGATGCATGGCATGGCACCGATCTATTTTTCTGGGTACCTGCCTTTAAAGTCCGTCCCGAACTTTTTCTTCGAATAGGTCGTATGGTTACCATTTCTGAAAATAAGGGCAGCTTGGAAGAGGGTTTTCCAAGCGGTGGATATCTGCACCCAGTAACACTTCAAGCCTCTGAGGCAGGTGAATCCCTAAAGATTATCATAGCCGAAATTGTAATAAACAAAAAGAAGATCTTTCCTCTGCTAAAAGATGTGAACATAAGGATCGAAAATCATTTATTGGTTTATTTGCCTTTCAGTCATACCAGGGACGAATTATATAATCCAACTATGCGTCTGACAATCAATAAAAATGCGCTTTTATTTGGACGAAATCTGTAGATACAATCTCCCAGGATTATAAAAACTATTTACCTATTTTTACAATTAAGGTAAATAATACTGCGTTATGAAACAGATAAGAAACTTCAGCATTATAGCTCATATCGATCACGGCAAATCCACGCTTGCTGACCGCCTTATCCAGCATGCAAATCTCGTTGATGCAAGGCAGTTCCGTGACCAGATTCTGGACAATATGGATATCGAACGTGAACGAGGGATCACTATAAAGAGTCAAACGGTCAATCTACCATATAATAGCAAAAAGGGAGAGGAATTCGAGCTTAATCTCATCGATACGCCGGGCCATGTGGATTTTTCTTATGAGGTATCCCGTGCACTTGCATCATGCGAAGGGGTGTTGCTTATTGTTGATGCCTCTCAGGGTGTTGAAGCTCAGACGCTTGCTAATCTGTACGCTGCTATGGAGCATAACCTTGTAATTATACCTGTTATCAATAAGATAGACCTCCCGTCTGCTGATATTGACCGCGTAAAAGATGAGATTGAACATGAACTTGGACTTGACGCTGAAACGGTATTGCTATGTTCTGCAAAGGAGGGTACTGGAATAGAGGATATATTTGAGGCAATTGTTGAGCGGATACCACCACCGAAAGGCGATATCGAGAAAACATTGACGGCGTTGATTTTTGATGCGCATTATGATTCTTTCAGGGGTACAATAGTGAGTTGCAGGGTCTTTGACGGGAGAGTGAAACCTGGAGATACAATAAGACTTATGGCGATGGGGACGGCTTACAAGGTTGAAGAGGTTGGTTATTTTCGCTTAAAGATGGAATCAAAAAAGGAGTTATCTGCCGGTGAGGTTGGTTATCTTATTGCAGGTATAAAGACTGTAAGCGATACAAGAATAGGCGATACGGTTACACTCGATACAATGCCGGCCCACAAGCCCCTTGCTGGATTCAAGGAGGTAAAGCCCGTCGTCTTTTCATCAATATATCCAATAGCTTCGGATGATTATCTTTCTCTAAGTGATGCCCTTGAAAAATACAAATTAAACGATGCGGCCCTTGTTTATCAAAAGGATTCCTCTGCAGCCCTTGGTCAGGGTTTCAGATGTGGGTTTCTTGGACTCCTTCATCTTGAGATCGTGCAGGAACGTCTCGAACGCGAGTTTGACCAGTCTATCATAATGACTTCTCCGAGTGTGCAATATCGATTTTATTTAACCGACGGCCGTATCTTAACGGTTGATAACCCTGCATACTATCCAGATCCTGCTGTAATTGAAAAGGCTGAAGAGCCTTATATAAGGGCAAGCATCATGATACCTGAACGTTATGTTGGGGCTGTAATGAAGATTTGTATGGAAAGGCGTGGAGTAAATTCCCACCTTAATTATCCAACTGCGGGCAGGGTTGAGATTGCCTTTGATATGCCGCTTGCTGAGGTAATATTTGATTTTTATGACAGGCTGAAAAGTATTACGCAAGGATACGGTTCTTTTGACTACGAGATTATTGATTACAGGGAGAGCGATCTTGTAAAACTTGATATACTTGTGAACGGAGAGAGGGTAGATGCGCTGTCCATGATTGTTCATCGAGAACGTTCAAGGGAGAGGGCTGTAAAGGCTTGCGAAAGCCTGAAGGATGAGATCCCCAGACAACAGTTCAAGATAGCCATACAGGGTGCTATCGGAGGCAAGATCATCTCGCGTTCTACGGTTGCACCTTACAGGAAGGATGTTACTGCTAAATGCTATGGCGGTGACATAACACGAAAAAGAAAACTCCTTGAAAAGCAAAAAAAAGGAAAAAAACGAATGCGGATTGTTGGTTCGGTGGAAATACCCCAGAGCGCGTTTATGGCTGTTTTAAAGACAGATTCTGAGTGATGGATCCCCCTGGTTTATATGTCCATATTCCCTTCTGTAAAACTAAGTGTCCTTATTGTGATTTTTATTCAGTAACAGACCTTTCAGCGTTAGAT
>MWEV01000022.1 GCA_002071245.1 Deltaproteobacteria bacterium ADurb.Bin026 | reverse complement strand
ATATCCTTTTTGAAGTGCCTTTATGCCTATGCCGATGGATAGATGGGTTTTCCCCTTATGTAAAGCTTTACATAAGGGGAAAACTCAAGTTGACCAAGGCCGAGCAGGGAGAGCTTCTGCGGCACACCGTGGACACGGTAGGCAAAGTGGGGCAGCCGGGTGAGCAAATCCAGAAAGTCATTTCCGTGGGCATGCTCTCTGAAGGCTGGGACGCCAAGACCGTGACCCATATCATGGGGCTGCGTGCCTTTTCTTCGCAATTGCTCTGCGAGCAGGTGGTCGGTCGGGGATTGCGGCGCACCTCATATGAGTTGAACCCGGAAACTGGATTGTTCGATCCCGAATATGTGAACATATTTGGGGTTCCGTTCACCTTTTTACCCCACGAAGGAGGACAAGACGGTCCGCCGCCGCCTCCAACCCCCAAGACGGCTGTCGAACCGGACCCTACCAAGGCCCAATACGCGATCCGCTGGCCGAACGTGGTGCGTATTGACCGGGTGTTCCAGCCTGCCTTGAAACTCGATTGGGCGCGTGTGCGCCCGTTGGAGTTGGATGCCGCCCAGATCGCGCAGGTGGCCGAACTGGCCCCGGTACTGGAAGGTAAACCGGATGTAACCAGGATCAACCGCATTGAATTAGAACGGCTGGCACGTGAGTTCCGCACGCAGAGAATCATTTTCGAAACGGCGCGAAATGTGTTCGACCAGATGAAACACACTTGGCAGGGAAGCCGTGAGGTCTTGCTGGCACAGTTGGTCAAGATCGTCGAGCAGTTCATCGCCACCAACCGGATAAACATATCTCCGCCCCTGTTTTACCAGGACGACCTACGGCGCAGGCTTATTATCACCCTCAATATGTCACGGGTGGTGCAGCATGTGTGGGAGGCAATTCGGCAGGAGAACACCGAGCGGTTGACACCGGTTTTCGACCGTGACCATCCGATACGGGCGACCGGAGACATGCGGACATGGTACACCGGCAAACCATGCGAGCGGACGCGAAAATCGCACATCAATGTCTGCGTTTATGACAGTACCTGGGAGGCCTCCGATGCATTTGTGCTGGATGATTCAGACTCGGTTGCAGCATGGGTCAAGAACGATCATCTGGCTTTCGAAATACTCTATGTCTATCGTGGCGTTGTTCGAAAATACAGGCCGGATTTCCTGATCCGCATGAAAAACGGCGACATGCTGGTACTGGAAACAAAAGGCCAGGATAATGAGCAAGACAAGGTGAAACGACTCTATCTTGACGAATGGACGCAAGCCGTCAACGCGCACAGAGGCTTTGGTAAATGGCACGCAGCGGTTGTCCGGAACCCAGGCGAAATTCGGGATGTACTGATGAGACATGGAACAAGTTAACTATCTCGCCCTGAAGGACGAGGCTTGTAACTGCACTCAGCCGTAATTCCTCTAGGAGGCTTTGGCTTCAACATGCGTTACGATAGGCCAGTTGACAGATGTCAATTATCATCAAAACTAATCCACTATTTTCACCAATTTTAGTCCACCCATTGTTTTCATAAACCTTTAATTCTTTTCATGTTTTTTATTGCCCCTTCTTTTTTCCCATCATTTTGATGTATAATGCTTTTCCCTTGAATGAAGAAGGGATAGCAGTGATGTAATAGTCTGTCCAATATGGCGGCAGATACCACATCATCGGCAAATATCTCACCCCATTCTTCAAAAGGTTTGTTGGAGGTAATTATTGGGTCTTCACACCAGAACAGAAATATGAGATACTAAAGATATAGAAAAATACCTATACCATATATGAGGATACGTCTTTTTTTGTTACCAAACACAATATTTTATTATAACTCTTATCTATGAATAATATATTCAACTATCATTAGGAGAAATATAACCAAAAATATGTTAGAAAAGCAGACAAATAAGATAGTTAAATGTTTGATGGTGTGTGGTAATTATGAAGCATAGTATCCTTAAGTACTGGCTTAACTGCCTTGCTGATGCAGCCAGAGTAAACATAGACCCACAAAGATTGCGAGAAGCGTTTCAGATTGATCGAGCCAGTGTTTCACTAGGACAAATAGATTCTTCTCAAACCGACGAAATCTTTGAATTATACGAGAATATCTTAAAAGGACTGCAGAAGAAAGTCACTCGCAACGGCATACAACAAGAGGAGATTTATGAAATATCAACCGTAAACATATTAATATCTCCTGTCGTAGCTGTCTCCAAAACTGCCCGTGCGTCTGCTGTAGCAGGTAGGGTTAATCCAATTACACCAATATGGATTCCAGCCATACTGTCAAGAAGTGGAGATATACGCCCTGCAAGTGAAGAGCAACCATGGATTCCACGAAATCTGCTCGAACCAATCGAGCGTGCTGACGAAACCGTAGGTGACATAGAGACCGTAGATAAATTTTTGTCTATTAATCCGTGCGCAACAAATAAAAAGGATAAAGAACAACAGCCTCGTTGGGTTGATGTCTGGCAATATTGTGATGAAATGTTACAATATGTCGCCCAACAATCCATTAATGATTTTGATCTTGAAGGTTATGAGACAATCCCGCATTCATACATATTGCTTGACCAGGAGGATGATAAAAGAATCCCTGCCCGACACATCATACGGCTATATGGTACCATATTGGGGGACTTGGGGGCCAACCCCCTTCCTGCCGTTCCAAAACTATTGGAGCGATATACAAGCCTAACCCTAAACAAACTAACTGCTCTCTTAACTCCGAAAGAAGAGATCAAAAAATCATCAGAGCATTATGGACAGATGAGTTGGCAATTCCCCTTGTCACAGTCACAGCGTGAAACAATGCACCACGTATTGGCGATGGAAGACGGGGAGATCCTTGCTATTAATGGACCTCCTGGCACGGGCAAAACAACGCTCCTTCAAAGCATTGTCGCAACCTTGTGGACTAAAAGGGCTATAAAAGAGGAAAATCCTCCGATTATTGTTGCAACATCAACCAACAATCAGGCAGTCACCAATGTTATAGATAGTTTTGGGAAAGTGCCCGAACATGAATCACCACTGGCGGGAAGGTGGATACCGGGGTTAAAAAGTTATGGGCTCTATTGCCCGGCATCTACCAAGCAAAAATCATCAAGCGAATATCAAATGGAGACTTTTGCATAACCCCAGCCCCTCTTATTTTTGTATCCTCATTGTTACTTTTTATGTTCACTCTATCTCATTGGGGTAGTAGTTTTATCTTCTATGATTAGTTCATTACATGCTTTTATGTCCTTTTATGATATTCTTACTCCTTTATTCTATCATTGCTGCCGCCTTCTTCAGGTTGAATGCCATAGCATTCAATAGAAACTCCATGTTCCCCTTTTCTAATCCCTTATACCTCATTCGGAAGAATTGATAACCTCTTTTTAGGGTTCCTATGGTTTGTTCTACCTTATACCGCACGGAGCTTATAAATCTGTTGATAAACCTTTGTGCGATATCAAGGGGTTTATTCCGGTACGCCTTATGCATGATACCGTCTATGAGTTTATTGTCTGCAAGTATGCTTCTGTTTTTATCA
>MWEV01000021.1 GCA_002071245.1 Deltaproteobacteria bacterium ADurb.Bin026 | reverse complement strand
ACTGGAAAAAGGAGGATTGAGCTTGTTTTAAATGGTGAATTATCCAATATACTTCCTGTTGAAATAAATAACGTAGTTGTAGATTTTAAAGAGATAGGCAAGGGAAATGTACTTGCTGTTGCCTTGCCGAAAGAAGATACGGTTGGTTTAAAAACAGTTAAAAACATAAAAGGAATTACTGTAAACGCCATTGCTACCTTGCATGCGCTGAAATGGCTTAATTCGATTCCCCAGAATGATTTTGTTTTTATTTACATAGACGGAAACAATGCAACGGTCATTGCTCAACGCAAGGGCAATTTGCATTACCTCAGGCAGTTTTATTATTCTAAAGAAAATACAGCAAATCTTTATGCTGCAATCAGTGAAATAAAAGAAGAAAATGAATTTATAAGTGTGCCTTATTATATCGTTAGCATCTTTGAAGATGGAGATGTTAAGACCCTAAAGGAAGACATTGAAAAGAAGTACAGCATTAAAATTAACACCCCGTCCTTACAACAGCACATTACAACAGACGGTTATCCTAATTGGCTCTGGGCTGCAATAGGCGCATCGCTAATTACTGTTGATAGCAATGAGATCAATCTTCTACACCAAAAAGAAAAGGGTATGGGGCTTTCGCATGAAATACTTTTTAAATGGTTAGGGGGTTTGGCAGCATTAAGTACACTTATTTTTATAATGTTTTTTCTGAACCTGCATTTTAAAGAAAAAACTTACAGATTTTTTGCAACAGAACAACAGAACATATATAAAACAGTTTTTCCAAAGTCTCCCCCGATTAAAGACGTTGTTTCAGTCTTCAGGGATAAGATAAGTATAATTGATAGGGAACTAGTGGGTGCTGGCACTATCAATACTGCTCCGGCCTTAAAAATACTTGCTGAAATAAGCGCTAAGATTGATAAGCAAATCGATGTCAAACTAAATGAGTTTGTTTGTGATGAAAATGAGTTGAGCATCTCAGGCACAACAGTATCGTTTATGGCGGTTGAAAAGATCAAAGCAGCCATGGAAGAGATAAGAGATATTAAAAACATCGAGATACAGAATTTAGATATGACTCAGGGTAAACAGATAAAGTTCAAGATAAAAGGAAAGTTTTAATGAAAAAATTGGTTAATATCCTCAAATTGGTGCCAACACGACTCTATTTGCTGGGTTTTATAATTATTATAATACTCACATTGACCTATTCATACATATTCTATAAGGATGCGTTAGCTTTTGACCAGCGGATAGCAGTTAAACAAAAGGAACTTCTAAATGTCCTTGAACTTAAAGATACTTATATTGCAAAAAGGCATTACGTAGAAAGAGGCCGTCAGGAAAAGGCGGAACAGGTTAATATATCGCTTGGATTTATTGAAGAAATGGTGACCAAGATATTTATCAGCGGAAAAATGAATATGTTGAAACCATCAGTCTTAAAGCAGGAAAAAGGCAAGATAAAGCAAAATGTATACGAACTGAAAGTGGGCGGGGCTGCCTTGAAAGAGGTTATTGCATTTATGGATGAAGCAGAGGCAAAAGGTCTTTTTGTGAAAAAATTTCAACTCAACATACAGGCATCAAACCCTTCTCTGCTTGATATGTATGTTGTTATCGTTGCGGGGTAGAGACAATATGATAAAGCACAGAGGTCGTTTGATTTACATTGGTATTGCTGTTGCGTGGTTTTTTTTCACGGTTACAATTGTTCTCTACGCTTTTTTTCCTTATCAGAAAATGATGAGGGTTGTCTTTCAAAATTTTCTTGGTGGAAATAGAATTATAGTTGCTATTGAAGGGGCAAGGGCAGGTGTTTTTGGTGCAAGGGCAGCGAAAATTACGTTTGGGCACGAAATATTACAGGGCAAGCCCTTGTTTGAGATTGAGGGTGCTCGTGTAAACTGGCATTTTATGCCATTGTTTAAAGGCGTTATCAGTATTAATTCAACCGCTTCAATCTATGATGGTAAGATGAAATTGGATATAACAAATATACCTTTTTTTGTTAATTCAATACCCTTTCTCACTGTAACAATGAAAGGCGTATCGCTTTCGAAATATCCAGAAGGCAGACTCCCTTGGTTTAAAGGATTGAGCGGCACGATGAATGGATGGATAAAAAAGGAAATGCCACTTTATGCAACTGAAAAACAAAAGGGCTCTCTATCTTTTTCTTTGGACAATGGTGAGATAAAAGAATTGGCACCGAAAAATTTTCCTAAATTAACATTGCCGTATAAAAAGATTACTGTTGATGGAAAGATAAATGGGTATAGGATAAATTTTGATAATTTATTTCTCGAAGGCACAAACGGAGAAATAATAAAGGGAAAAGGATACCTTGACACTAATGAGTTTGAACCTAAGATAGACCTTGCTCTTGTTTATGAATCAAAAAAAGAGGGAAGCCCTCTTCAGGGAAAAGGTAAAATTAATGTAAACGGCAATAAATGGATGTTTGACGTCACAGTAACGCCTGATAGTCAGAATGCTGCCAGCGAGGCAGACGAGGCAAAACAGAGCGAATCTGCTAAGCAAAAACAAGCTGAAATTGCTAAAACTCCTACAAAAAAATAGACAAATATATACTATTCAGGGGCACCAACTTTGATTAAATCAAAGAAATGATTAAAACGCGTAATGCGCTGCCCCTCCAATTGAGAATCTGCTTTTATATTGACCTTCAACATCAAAACTAACCTTTTCCGTTATTGGTATCCTGAAACCTAAAAAACCGCCTACGTTATTTTTTTCCTCATATGTAGTTGAGTTGTTTGCTGTCGTTGAGCCAGCCAGAGCCGGCGATGTAGAGTTTTCGACCTTTGTCTTGAACCAATAGACGAAGGGTCCACCATAAAGGGTTACCTTTTGTAGCTTTGTTTGAAAGATTAAACCCAAGTTGATATCCCACGGATTTTTGAATTTTACTTCTGTGGCATAAGAAATGCCGGCTTTTACAAATTCAATGTTATCTTTATAGCTTGAATAATAGCTCCCCTGTGCGAATGGTGCAATACCAAATGAAGGGGTGTTATATAGAAAGTATTTTACGCCCAACGTTCCAAAAGCCTTTGGATTATCACCGAAATTTACAGTTGTAGTGCCAAGGTTAAATGCATCAGGAGCCTTAAAATCAGCCGCACCACCCCTCAAGTATACCTCGAAAAGTTTATTGGGTGCATAAGAAAGCTGTATGTATGCATTGTTTTGTTCTATTTTTTGATTATCCCATGCTGAACCGCTAGGTTCCATATCAGCGGTTTGATAAAAATATCCAGCACTTACGGCAAATTTGTTTTTTGCTATGCCTGGTAAAGGCTCAGCCGGACCGAACTGCGCTCCATATACCGGACTCAATATAGTTAAAAAAAGAGCGATGCAGAAAAATACAAAGATTTTTTTCATTTATGCCCCCTCAGTTATTTATAATTTGGTTCATATTAATTTATCTTACAATATTGTGTACATGTCAACGGAAAAACATATGACATCTGCAAAAAATGAAAATGTATAGCACTAATCTTTGTGTCTATTATTCTATTTAAATTGCGAGAAGCCTCTTTTGTGCTTGAAATGGCTTGACAAAATTTGAAGTATTCTCATAGAATTATTTGGTTACTACAATTGAGTTATGCAGTTGGAATGCTTTTCACATATTCTATAGAAAGTATGGATTGCTGTTTTGCATATTACAATATTGAAGGATATGGAGGTGACATGTCATGCTAAAAAGATGCTCGATATTTATTGTTATCTTTTTCCTTATCTGTGTTTTTCCTTCCATGTCGTTCTGCGAGACCCCTTTTGAAAAGGGAATGGCACAGTTCAACGAGGAAAATTACGAAGAAGCGCTTGAACTTTTCGCTGAGGCAATAAAGCTCGAGCCTGCATCGTCCAGCGTTGCATTTTATTATGGCCTTACATACAAATTGATGGAAAAGTATAAAGAAGCGATACCATATTTGAGGGATGCGGTTACATTGACCCCTCATATCAGGGAAGCACTTCCTGAACTTATTGATTCTCTGTATCAAGAAAATGACCTGAAAGAGGCAATTAAATGGGTTGAGGTTGGAGAAAAGGAAAATATCGCGTCTGCGAGAATACAATATTTCAAGGGGCTTATACTGACAAAGGAAAACAAGAATCAAGAAGCAGTTGAGGCATTTAAAAAAGCCAAGGAACTCGACGCAACCCTTGCACAAGCAGTGGAGTTCCAGATTGCAAGTATCTATTTAAAAGAAGGCAGACTCAGGGATTCTCAGGAAAGGTTCAAAGCAGCCATTTCTCTGGATCCAAGGTCAGACATAGGGGCATATGCAAGGGACTATGAAAACCTCGTTTCGGATAAGATGGAAAGGGAAAAAACATTCAGGTTCAATGTTAGTTTATCTTATAAACATGATACAAATGTTAACGCAGCACCTACATCAGGTCCTTTTGTGGATATACCTGCCCTCTCATCTCAGATTTCAGGACAGCGTGATTTTGCCCTCAATTCCACAATACGAATACAATATATGGCTCCTTTTTCTTTTAAAACACCTTATAGCCTTTCAATGCAATATGCACTTTACGCTGAACGATACTTCAGAAGGGACGATTACAACACGATGCAGCAGTCCTTTTTATTAAATCCTGGGTATAATTTTCAAAGGGTTTCTTTGACGCTTCCAATGATGTTTGCTTATACTTGGTTGCAGGGCGATAACCGTGATGGATTTGGCTCTGGCTCGGATTTTTTAAATAGTCGTCATTGGTATAAAGATGCCCAATACATGAAAATGCTATCAGCTAACCCGACTGCACGTTTCTTGGTTGCTCCGAACCATATAGCTGAACTAACCTTTGGCATATCAAGAAAGCGATACGACATTATAAGTTCCGACGCCCCTCCGGCATCTTCGGATGAAAACAGGGATGCATTGAATACAAGTGGCACAATAGGTTGGATGTATTTGTTCAAGGAGGGAGAAGGACTGCTGAGCTTCAGATATACCTATGCAAATGAAGATGCAGAAGGATGGAACTGGTCATACAATGAAAATCGCTTTAGCCTGAGTCTTATTTACCCGATATTAAAATCACTGAAGTTCCAAATTACTTCGGACGCATCATTTACAAATTACAGACACGAAAACTCGATTTATGGAATGCAAAGAAAAGATGACACATACATTAACTCTGCATTGCTTACTTATGAATTTAGGCCAAAGACCTATCTTACAGGTCAATACACATATACAAGAGACAAATCGAATATTGGAAGTTATGATTACAAACGAGAAATATTTTCTTTAGGCATCGAATACAGGTTTTAATATAAAGTGTGATATTGGTCATTTACAAATTATGAAATAAGTGCCACAATTAAGCACCAGTCATATTAACGACGGGTAACTATTTGGGAGGTGTCCCATGAGAAAAATGTTTTTTTCTCTATGTTTTTCCCTCATTATTTTATGTTTTTCCCTATCATCTTATGCAGCCCATGTTGGAAAGATTACATTTATTGAAGGAAGGATAGATGTATTAAAACAGGGAAAGAATATTGCCACCCCAGTTTCACTTGGAGACCCCGTTGAGGTGGGTGATATTTACCGTGCAAAAAGTAAGAGCAAAGCAGAAATCACATTTGTTAATAATAATCTCCTGCGCCTTGCCCAGAGCACAAGGGTAGAGATTACCGAATACATGGTTCAGGGGGAACAATGCAAGGGTGTTGCAAAGCTTCACAGAGGACGTGTTCAGGCAGTTGCTGCTGAAGATTTTATAAAGAAAACAGCCGCATTTGCCGAAGGCAACAAGTTTGAGGTTCATACCCCTAATGCTGTTGCAGGTATAAGGGGCACAAACATGATTGTCTTCCATGAGAAAGGACTAACGGGTGTCCTCTTTATATCCGGAAAGGGGTATACATACAACCCCCAGATACCAGACAAAATAATTCCAGTAACAGCCGGGAACATATCTTTTGTGACGTCGACCAACTCTACGCCTACGCCTCCGATAAAGGCAACGGAGGCAGAAATTGTTAAACAGGTCACAGCCGTAACGCCAACAGAACCTAAAAAGTTAGAGGCAAAGGCACCGGAAACGACAGGAGGCTCAACCACACCTGCAGGTGGAACCACACCCGCAGGAACAACAACTACCACCACGACGGATACTACCACCACTGTTGCTTCTGTTACGCCCCCTTCGCCTCCTCCTGCCACCACAACTTCAACTCCACCACCACCGCCGCCTCCACCACCACCGCCTCCACCTCCGCCGCCGCCTCCACCACCACCGTCTAATCCTCCGACAAGCTATACAGGCACATTTGCTGGCGGTGGTTTCACGACAAGTTACCCATTCAATACAACAGGCAGTTCGCTTACCGGAACACTCAGCGCATCTATCGATTATGAAAAAACATCAGGGACAGCCAGTCTTTCAGGAACTTATAGCAACCCTGCAGGATATAAAGCATGGCTATCTGGGTTCGAGGGCACTACCAACAAGAGTGGGGCATTCCTTGGATACGCCGGAGGATCATGGACATCCTGGGATGGAAACGCGATAGCATTGTATGTTGAGAACGGTCAGGTGGGCTTTCTTACAACAAGCCCTTTTGGGACATCATCAAGTTCAACGTTCACTGGGAATGGAGCGATTGTAAAAAGGATGTTATACAACACGACGTTGACCGGTTCATCGGATTCCCTGCTTGCAGCACTTAAATCAGCTTCAAACGTTGTAACGCAGTCATATACCTTTCTTGATTCTTCTGCTTGGTCGATCGGCAATATAACCTTTAGTCCATCGAGCCATAAAGTAGACAACATGGTGCTCAAACCTTCGCTTGCTGACAATAAAACAATTGGGGTCATCAGGGAATTGCTAAGCGGTAGCAACTACAGCAATCCTAGTGGAGAATTGGTCCAGAGCGGAAATTATGCAGTTACAATAGATTATGGCTATTATATGACAAGCAATGCTTCTTTGGCTGATAATTTGACCGATAAGCGTCTTACTATGCAGATAGACAACAGGTATATAAATACAGGTTCTCTCGGAACACAAAGTGTCTATTATGAAGGTAATTATGATGGCACAAATAGCAATTATAGGATGGTAGGGGTTGGCACGATTCAGGGTGCCCCACTTTTATTTAGAGGTTTTCTGGACGGTGGCTACGACTATTTTGTAACCTCTAAAGGACTTTTCGAAAAGATTCAGTACGACGAATCTGGTTGGAGTGAAGGCCTGACTGGAGGGACAACTACATTGTGGTCAGGATCCCCATCTGTTACAGGCATGGGAAGGTTTTACAATCCAAATAACCGCCAAATATCATGGGGAGACATAACCGGCACAACATCTGATAACGGTTCATATTATCTTGCACAGGATGGCATTACATATGTAACCACCGGTGGTGCTTTTAAATACAAGGGCATTGGAATGGGGCTTTACATAAGAGGAGAAGGGCCAACCTATGAAGCAGGTTTGATAACTTCTGGCACAGAAGTGTTTAACATGTACAACAATTTTGATATGTGGGAAACAGATGGTACCATGACAGCCTCTGCAAAGGGTACAACCACTTATTCTCCTACCGATGTTGTTACAGGGAATGCATTTGAATACAATTATTACGATGAGATAGCAGGTAAGTACAAGGAAGGTATCTCAGGCAAGGTTGGACTGATTGGGGGTTCGACCTCACCAGGAGCGGCAGAAGGACATACCATCCACATAAAGGATCAGGATTGGGGTATATTCTGGGGAAGATTTGGAGGGACATATGTTAATGCCCCTTCTTCAGCATGGCAAACAAAATA
>MWEV01000020.1 GCA_002071245.1 Deltaproteobacteria bacterium ADurb.Bin026 | reverse complement strand
ACTGCCAGCATCAGCGTTGAAGGTGCCGATGGCGATGCCGGATATCACATCTGAAGAGATTCAGGCGGTATTAAGGGTTATGCAATCCCGCAATCTAAGTATCGGTTCACAAACGGTTACGTTCGAAAAACTTGCCGCTGGAGAGGCAAACGCAGCACATGCAGTGGCTGTCATCAATGGGACTTCGGCGCTTCATCTATGCATGGTTGCGGCTAATATTCAACCCGATGACGAGGTCATTACGTCGCCATTCAGTTTCATATCATCGTCAAATTGTATACTTTTCGAGCGTGCAAAGCCCGTGTTTGTGGATATTGACCCCGTGACATTGAATATGGATGCAGGCAGGATTGAATCGGCAATTACTGAACGTACACGCGCAATTATCGTTGTGCATGTTTTTGGACAACCTGCAGATATGGACCCCATTATGGAGATTGCCGCAAAATATAATCTGATAGTCATTGAAGATTCATGTGAGGCAATAGGCGCAGAGTACAAAGGCCGAAGGGTAGGGGCAATAGGCAAGGCAGGCACCTATGCCTTTTATCCGAACAAACAGATGACAAGCGGCGAAGGCGCTGTGCTCGTCACTAATGACGAAGAATGGGCGAACCTTTTCAGGAGCTTAAGAAATCAGGGTAGAGACAAATTTGACGGATGGTTGAATCACAGCCGTCTCGGATTTAACTACCGCATGTCTGAATTGAATGCCGCAGTGGGGGTCGTTCAGATAAGACGCCTCGACGGGCTACTCCGTAAAAGGGACAACGTGGCGAACGAATACAATAGGATTCTATCAAACATCGAAAACGTGAGTCCATTGACTATCGCACCGACAACCACACGCATGAGCTGGTTTGTTTATGTAGTGCGTTTGGCTCCTGGTATCAGCAGGGATAAAACTATTGTTCTACTTGGTGAGAAAGGCATTCCTGCAAGACCATATTTTAGCCCTATACATCTACAGCCGTTTTACAGAAAACAATTCGGTTTTAAACAAGGCGACTTCCCAGAGACTGAAGCCGCTGGCGAATCAATCATAGCACTTCCTTTTTATGCCAACATGAAAACCGAAGAGATTGAGTTGGTCTGCAACGTACTGGCTGATTCGATCAAATAGACCAATGTAGGTGTAGCCAACCCTCCAACCTTCTCCTGTCTCCTGACTTCTGTCTTCCGACCTCTGCCCTCTGATCTCTGTCTTCCGACCTCTGACCTCCGACCTCTGACCTCTGTCTTCTGTCTTCTGTATTCTGTCTTCTATCTTCTGTCCTCTGTCTCCTGTCCTCTGTCTTCTGTCTCCTGACTCCTGACTTCTGACCCCTGTCTTCTGTCTTCTGCCTTTTCCACTCGACCCCTTGAATCCTTGAATCCTCGAACCCTTCGCTTTTATGAATCATCTCTCTGCCTTATCATTATTCGCTATTGCATCTACTGTGGCTTCTAATCTACCGCTACTTAGGGTAATTGACAATTCCTCGCCAGGTGAAACTTGACTTGCATCCGTAACAATGATACCCAAACCACGCTTCATCGTTATGCTGTACCCCCTTTTGAGAATACCTTCAGGGTTCAGGTCGATAAGTCTCTGAGTGATATTGTCAAGACGTGTCTGCTGGCTTTTGAAATAATTTGAAAAACCGTGAAGGAGGTTATTTAAGAGTTCGTCCAGGTACATCCTATAGGACGTAAATATATCCTTTTTTCCTTTTAGTTCCATTACGTTTTCGTATAGCATAAGCTTCGATTTTTCAATCTTCTTTTTCATAGACTGTCTTAGCGCATTTTTCGTGTTTTCAAACATCTCAAGAAATTCAAGCTTATTTCTTACCGCTATATCCGCTGCCGCTGTAGGTGTCGGTGCACGTACATCTGCCACAAAGTCGGCTATCGTGAAATCTATTTCATGACCAACCCCTGTTATGACAGGAATTTTTGATGCATATATTGCCCTTGCAACCATCTCCTCATTAAACGGCGCCAAATCCTCCAAGGAGCCCCCTCCCCTTCCCAGAATGATTACGTCCACCTCATGTGATTTATTGAAATAATCAATCCCATCCACGATTTCAAAGCAGGCATCATCGCCCTGAACCTTCACCGGGTATATCTCAACTGTCATGTTATCAAATTTCCCATAAATAATCTTAAGCATATCCCTGATTGCCGCACCTGCTGGTGATGTGACAATACCTATCCTTTGTGGAAGGATTGGAATGGACTTTTTTTTCTCAGGTAAAAAAAGACCCTCTTTGAAAAGCTTTTCCTTAAGCATCTGAAACTTCAACTGCAAAAGCCCCAGACCCTTTACCTCAACCATATCAGTAATGAGCTGATATTCACCCCTTTTTTCATAAACATCCACCCTGCCCCTGCATATGACAGCGGCACCATCTTTTACTATGTCAACGGGATATCTTTTTGCATAGCCGAAAAAGACAGCCTTCAACATTGCATTGCTGTCTTTTAGAGTGAAGTATAGATGTCCAGAAGGATAAAGCTTTGCATTCGAAACCTCACCCTCAACAAATATGTCGCGAAACTGGGAGTTGATCGCATGCTTAATCCCTGAGGTAAG
>MWEV01000019.1 GCA_002071245.1 Deltaproteobacteria bacterium ADurb.Bin026 | reverse complement strand
TACATATTACAGCACAAACAATACCAACGAAAGGATTGACTTCGAGACCGCCCTACTAAGAGGCATGGCTTCAGATTATGGTTTATATATGATTGCAAGGGATGAAGTGCCCGTGCTGAATATCGATAAGATAAGGCATATGAGGACAATGTCTTATGCTGAGATATCATTTGAGGTATTGTATCCATACCTCTGGTCAGAGGTTCCGGAGGAAAAATTGCGATTGCTGCTAAACGATGCTTACAGGGAAGACAAGATACCCACGTATGTTCAGCATGTAGTTGGCAGTACATCTATTATGTGGCTCACAAAAGGGCCTACGTATTCATTCAAGGACTATGCTGCCAGGTTCTTCGGCAGGATGCTGAATTATTTTCTTAAAAAAAGGGGATTACGTAGAATTGTTGTTGTTGCTACCAGCGGGGACACAGGCGGTGCAGTCGCCGATGCGCTATATGGCTTAGACAGTATTGACAATATAGTGTTTTTTCCAAAAGGGTCAATAAGCGAAGGGCAAAGAAGGCAGATGACAACCCTTGGTGGGAACGTATTTGCATTCGAAGTGAATGGTGACTTCGATGTATGCCAGGCGCTGGCAAAGAACATTCTCGGTGATACACAATTTGCGACAGAAACATTTGGAGACAGCGAACGCTTTACCTCAGCAAATTCTATAAGTCTTGGAAGATTGTTGCCACAGGCGGTCTATCCTTTTTATGCGTACTCACGTATCTCTGAGGATGCAACTGAATTTGTTGCGAGCGTGCCTTCCGGTAACTTTGGTGATATGATGGGTACTGTAATTGCCAAACAGATGGGTCTTCCGATTAAAAAGCTTGTAATAGGGGTAAATGAAAATACTGAGTTTCCAGAATTTCTCAATTCAGGCGAGTACGTTGTAAGGCCATCTATCAAGTCACCTTCATCAGCAATGATTGTCTCTCATCCGAGTAACCTTGCTCGTCTTATAGATTTCTATGGGGGGCATCTCTATGATAGGCGAGACCCAAAAACAAAAGAGGTGATTCAACCTGGGGTAATCGACAGAATGCCTGATATCTCAGCAATGAAAGAAGATATGTTTTCTGTAGGCATAAGCAATCCTTTGCATTATGAGACGATGAAGGATGTTTATATGCGTTTTGGTATTATACTTGATCCTCATGGTGCTGTTGGGTGGAAATCGCTTGAGATGTATTCAAATGGACACCATGACCAGCCATCTGTAATCTATGAAACTGCTGACCCTGGAAAATTTCCTGAAGACGTTGAAAAGGCGATCGGCATTATCCCAGAGCTGCCTCCAGGCATGAAAAGACAGGCAAGTCTGGATGAGAGGATTTATGCTTTAGAAAGCGAGTCGGAGCACACAGCCCTCGGATTTCAGTTAAGCAAAGGACAGGTTGAAGAGGCAAAGGCAAAGATAAGAGATATATGGAAAGACAGGGATTGAGAGGTTTTAACATCCCATTCTTAATTTAAGATTTCAATTAGGAAAAATACACGGTTTAACCCGGGTTGTCCCATTAGCGCATTGTAGTGGGTGCCAAAAATCCTTTCCCTATATTGACAACCCCACATGGGCGCATTATATTTAGTTAAAATTTATATCAATTTATTCCGGGAGGATACAAAATGGCTAAAAAGGTGATAGGGATAGATCTTGGTACCACAAACTCGGTTGTTGCAATAATGGAAGGCGGAGAACCTAAGATTATCATAAATGAGGAAGGGAGCAGGTTGACCCCAAGTGTTGTTGCCTTCACTAAAGATGGTGAGATACTGGTTGGCCAGACCGCAAAAAGACAGGCAATTACAAACCCTGAAAATACAGTATTTTCAATAAAGAGATTTGTAGGAAGAAGATTCAATGAGGTGCAGGAAGAGATTAAAACCGTCCCGTATAAGGTTGTCCCGGATCAGGAGGGCAACGTAAGGGTTGATATAAGAGGTAAACAATATACGCCGCAGGAGATATCAGCCTTTGTGCTTCAAAAACTAAAAAAATCCGCTGAGGCATATCTTGGACAACCCATTGAGGATGCGGTTATTACGGTTCCAGCGTATTTCAACGACTCACAGAGACAGGCAACAAAGGATGCTGGCAGAATAGCAGGCCTAAATGTTTTGCGAATTATTAATGAGCCTACCGCATCCGCACTTGCTTATGGACTCGATAAGAAAAAGGACGAAACCATAGCGGTATATGATTTTGGCGGTGGTACGTTTGACATATCGATTCTCGAAGTGGGTGACAACGTTGTCGAGGTCAAATCGACTAACGGTGATACGCATCTCGGTGGAGACGATATAGACCAGAGGGTTATTGACTGGATTGTCTCAGAGTTCAAAAAGGACCAGGGCATCGACCTCTCGAAGGACAGGATGGCGCTTCAAAGGCTGAAAGAGGCGGGCGAAAGGGCAAAGATAGAGCTATCTACGGCGCTTGAAACAGAGATAAATCTTCCCTTCATTACTGCGGACAGTTCCGGTCCAAAACACCTCAACATGAAACT
>MWEV01000018.1 GCA_002071245.1 Deltaproteobacteria bacterium ADurb.Bin026 | reverse complement strand
CAAACTTAATTCCTTACGCATTAAAGTCATGCGGTGAAAAAGGAATCCGTAATGTCATCATAGAGTCCGGTGGTTTTACTGAGTTTGATGATGGACGCTATGACCTTGAAAATCAAGTCATCAACCTGGCAAATCATTTTAACATGAGGGTCATCGGCCCAAACTGCTTCGGGGTAATAAACATGGAGTTGGGTGTTGTTCTCCCATTCTTCATGATAAATCCTGAATATATACGTCGTGGAAATATATCTCTTATATCCCAGAGCGGAGGTATCTTCTACGATACCTGTATGTTGTGTTCCTGCGAAAACATAGGGCTCAATAAACTTATAAGTATTGGAAACAAACTTCTTACACATGAAAATGATGCACTTCGTTTCTTAATTTCCGATGCAGGAACGCATACAATAGGCATCTACCTCGAAAATTTTTCAGATGCGAGAGAACTGATGGACCTTGCCCTTGGTACCGACAAACCTATTCTCCTGCTCAAAGCAAATAGAAGCCCTGCAGGAGAAGAGATTGCACGATTTCACACAACAGCTCTTGCCGGCAATGACGATGTAGCAGATGCCGCAATAAAACAGGCAGGCATCCATAGGGTAGACAGTTTTCAAGATATGATAGATCTGTTTAAGGTGTTTTCTCTGCCAACACTAAAAGGCAATCGCCTTGCAGTCATTTCACGCTCAGGCGGTCATGGAGTGGTGTCGGCTGATGCAGTTTTCAGAAATGGATTTGAACTTGCCAAATTATCATCCACCTTTTTTGACGGTGTGAAAAAGAAAAAACTAAACGTAATCAGGGCAACAAACCCTCTTGATATAGGTGATATCTACGATATTTCTGATTACCAATATATCCTCGAGATGGCCCTCCGGGAAAGCACAGTCGATGGCGTTGTCTTTGTGGTAACATTCAGTTCTGAGAGTGATAGCTCTAAAATGCACAATTTTATTAAATTCACAGCACAAGTTTCAAAATTATATAACAAACCTATTGCGATCTCGCTCTTAACAAACAGAGAAGAGTGGTTCAGTATAAAGATGGCGGCAGATATTCCAATTTTCACAGATGTTGGTACTGCAATAAAGTCCCTGTCAGCTTCTTACAGACACTTCAAAACAAAACAATTGGATGTCAAACAAAAATACAGCAATATAAATAGACCAGGAACGATTAAAACGAGAAGAACAGAGTCGAAAGAAATGATGGGTGTGCTCGAAACATTCGATCTTCTGCGCAACTATAAAATCCCTGTTGCAGAATGTGAAATTGTTGAAAATCCCATACAAGGCAGAGAAGTGGCCATTAAAATAGGTTATCCAGTTGTGCTTAAATCAGTGTCCCCAGATATTATCCACAAAACAGAGGTCGGCGGTGTAAAGCTCAATATCAATACCCCTGATGAGCTGGATTCGGCTTTCAACGATATACCAGGAAAACAATACCTTATTCAAAAAATGTATCCAATTGGTATTGAAATGATTATAGGTGGCAGGCAGGACAGTGAGTTTGGCCCTGTTGTTCTAATCGGTTTCGGTGGCATATTTGTCGAGGTGTTACACGATACCGTCATACATGTACTGCCGATTTTTGAAAAAGATGCAGAGGCGATGATTGATAGACTTAAAGGATCGGTACTCTTAAAGGGTTTCAGGGGACTCACCTTACCAGACAGAAATGCCCTCGTTTCAGCAATTGTAAATATAGGTAAACTTATGATTGAACATCCTGAAATATCCAATCTTGAGATCAATCCACTTATTGTATTTGAACAGGGAAAAGGTGCCTGCGCAGTAGATGCAAGGATCATAAAAAAACTTGAGACTTAAACATTAGCATCACAACATCAGATATGACTTTTTGTTTTGAGAAAATTATTCCTTTATATGTATATCGCGTTGCGGGAAGGGAATCGCAATACCGTTTTCTTGCAATGCCCTTTCTATGTCGATATGGAGTTCATGTGTAAGCTGGAAGCGATCGGATAACTGTCTTGCATATGCAAAAGCAGTAAACTCAAGCGAGCTATCGCCAAAACCAAGCAAACCGACGCTTGGTCCTGGATTTTCAAGCACAAGAGGATTTGCCTTTACCGTATCAAGAATAATTTTATGTGCAAGTTTTGTGTCAGAACCATAAGCGATACCCACCTTTATCTTTATACGTGTTATCGGGCTTGTCAATGTCCAGTTCACAAGCTGGCCTGTTATAAAAGACTTGTTTGGAATGATAAGCTCTTTGTAGTCCCAGTCAACAATAGTTGTAGCCCTCACGTTTATACGTGATACCGTACCGGTTACATCACCAATAGTAACGGTGTCGCCAAGCCTTATTGGTTTTTCGAACAGTATGATAATGCCTGAAATTAGGTTTCCAAAAATCTCCTGGAGGCCAAAGCCAAGACCAACACCAAGGGCAGCGACAAGCCAATGGATATTCGACCAACCAACGCCCATGGTTTTAAACACCGCTATAACACCAATCATAACAATCGTATATCGTGC
>MWEV01000017.1 GCA_002071245.1 Deltaproteobacteria bacterium ADurb.Bin026 | reverse complement strand
GGTGAGATACAAGAAGAGATACAGGTGGCATAGAAATGGAGAAAAGAGGATACGGCCAAAAAATCTTAAACACAACTATTGACAATAACTCTTTTTCGAATCATAATATGCTAAACTCGTCAAGGTTTTTTGCGAATATTACATTTATGCGGGGGCATGGGATAGAATCAACAGACGATTTCATAACATTGAAGGCTGGTGCTCATGTTTGCACCTTCTATGAAAACGACCAGGAGCATAGCACCGTCTTAGCCGATCTCTTGAGGGACAGTCTAAACAAAAACGAAAGGGTCTTGTATATAGCAGATTCAAACCACCCGGTAGATATAGTTACACTACTCGCCAAAACCGAAATGGACACAAAACCCTATCTGCAAAACGACCAATTCATGCTTAAAAAGAGCACAGAACTCCCTGTAAGGGGAAAGGATTTCGATTCAGGCAAGCTCTTTGCCTTTTTCAGCAAAGAATATGAAAAAACAAAAAGGCAAAGATACTCTAACATGCGCATAATATCTGTGATGACCTGTGTGATGTTAGGACCGCCAGGTTCAGAAAGACTCACGGCATATGAAACAGTTATCGAAAGGTTGATTGCCAAAGGTAACCATATTGCAGTTTGCATGTTCGACAGACGACGGTTTCTGCCTGAATTGCTCTGTGAAGCATTAAAAATACACCCTTTTGCAATAATCGGGACAAAATTATATACCAATTTTTATTATATACCAACAGAAGAACGCATTACGGATGATCCTCACATGGCAGAGTTTAATCACAGCATAAAGATGATTTTATCCTGCAACAAGACTAATCCTACAAGGGGCAAGGGGGCTACCTGAATGAAAAACGAAGATACTCAATCCTTTCAAAAAAACAACAACTACTCGTTCAGACCAAAAAGCGAACACGCAAAGACGATCACGTGTCCCAAATGCGGGAAAACGGTAAAACTGATCTCTTTTGGCTACGGGTGGGTCGGGGTATGCTGCAACTCGGTTGTATACAACAGCGACAAGCTCCCCGGGCATTAGCTCATGGCTGCCAGATAAGGGGTCACCTACCCTTCTTGTCTCAACCAGATAGACAGGATATCAGTTTTTGATATGAAATATTTTATTCGGGTGGTTGCTTTGGTGAAAAACTGGGTTAGTTTAGCATAATAAATTACAGTATTGACGTAGCACTAAACGAGATAGAGAAAAACAGGGGCATACTCTATGATGAACAAGTAGTCGATGCCTGTCTCACGTTGTTCCGGAAGAAGGGGTTTAAATTCGAATAGCAAAGACCGTCCAAAAATTCAAACCATTACAAATATCACAATAATACCGGGACACAAAATAGACAATAAGGTCATGGTTTTCTGGTTGTGGACGATGAACAAACACGCTTTTTACTTTGCGTACAATGAAAAAAGGCGTATATTAAGACGTATGATGTTTTAATATAAAACGTCATTATCGCATTAATTTAGTGTTAAAAATCTCTGTAACCATTTTTCTATCATAAGGGGTGCATCATGAAGATACGTTTTTTGGGCGCAGCAAGGGTAGTAACAGGTTCCTGTTATCATTTGATTACCGACGGTCTACAGATACTTGTCGATTGCGGTATGTATCAGGGGAAAAACGCCGATGAGGTAAACAGGCAACCTTTTCAGTTTGATCCAGGGCAGATCGATGTCCTTTTACTTACACACGCCCATCTCGACCACTCTGGGTTGCTTCCAAAACTCGTTGCAGACGGCTTCAAGGGAGACATAGTGGCAACCGCTGGCACCGCCGAACTCGTCGAGATTATGCTTCTCGATTCAGCGCATATCCAGGAAAGGGATGCGGAATGGATGACAAAGAAGTCGTTCAGGGCAGGAAAAGATCAGATATATCAGCCACTTTACACAGAAGAGGACGCAAAAGGCGTCATGCCTTTTGTAAAAAAGGTCAATTATATGGAAACCCTTCAACTCAAATCAGGCGTCAGATACAGGTTTATTGATGCCGGCCATATACTTGGTTCAGGCTCCCTCGAAATCTGGTTAAATAATGGTGATGAGGAAAAAAAGATCGTCTTTTCCGGTGATATCGGAAAAAACGACAACCCCATCATAAACGACCCGCAGCATATTGATAATGCCAACTATGTTGTTGTTGAGTCAACTTATGGCAACAGGTTGCATAGAGGTGTCGAAGAGAGTATTGAGGAAATGGTACAGGCTATTAAAAACACGTTCAAAAAAGGTGGAAATGTCCTTATACCAGCCTTCTCTGTGGGAAGGACACAGGATATCCTTTATATCCTGAATAGACTTGTAAAGCAGGACAGACTACCAAAACTCAACGTCTACGTGGATAGTCCCCTTGCAGATAAGGCAACAAAGATATATATGGCGCATCCGGAATACTTCGATGCCGAGGCGCTCACAGCATTCAAGTTCAGGAGCAACGAAGGCATGAACCTTCACTTTACTACCTCCATAGAAGAGTCCCAAAAAATAAACAGGATCAAATCGGGGGCAATCATTATCGCTGGCAGCGGGATGTGCGATGGCGGGCGTATACAGCATCATTTCAAACACAATATCTGGCGACCAGAATGTAGCATAATCTTCACCGGTTTTCAGGTAAAAGGAACACTGGGACGCCACATCATAGACGGGGCAAAGAGCGCCCGAATCCTTGGTGAAGAGATGGCAATAAGGGCAAAGACCTATACGATAGGCGGCTTCTCGGCTCACGCCGACCAGAAGGAGTTGCTTGAATGGCTCGGCACAATTACAAATAGACCAAAGACATTTGTGACACACGGTGAAGAATCTGTCAGCCTCGAGTTCGAAAAGGTAATACAGGAAAAGCTTGGTCTTGAGACATATGTGCCGCATAAAGGAGAAGAACTGGAGATATAAAGCCCTTCATAAAATAAAAAAGCCCCGTTTTTGAGGCGGGGCTTTTTTAACGTATTTCTAAAATTATTTTCCTTTGAGTTCCTTCATCTTTTCGGTAAGTGGAGGCAGTATCTCCTTCCAGTCTCCAACGATGCCAAAGTGTGCAACATTGAATATATTCGCCTCATTGTCCTTATTAATCGCCACAATGCACTTTGAACCGAGGCAGCCAGCGATATGTGCCATAGCGCCGGAAAGACCAACGGCTAAATAAAGTTTCGGGCTGACAACCTTTCCACTCTGTCCAATCTGGAGTGTTGCGGAGACCCAGCCTTCGTCACAGGCAACCCTCGTTCCACCAACTGCACCACCAAGAACACCTGCAAGTTCACGCAGTTTTGCAAAGTCTGCGGCAGTGCCCATACCGCGCCCGCCTGCCACAACGACTTCTGCGTCTTCCAGTTTCACGCCTTCTACTTCTTCCTTTATCTTTTCTATTACCTTTACTTTCAGTGCCGATGGATCAACCTTGTCTTCTAATGGGATAACCTTGCCCTGACGCGAGTCGTTATGCTCTGCAGGCGGCATCACCTTTGCCCTTATCGTCGCCATCTGCGGGCGTGCAGTCTTTGAAAGCATAGTCGCAAGCGCATTACCGCCAAAGACGGGTCTTGTGGTAACAAGAAGTTTAGTTGCAGGGTCTATGGACAATGCCGAACATTCCATCGAAAGCCCCCCTCCCAGGCGTCCATTAAGCCTTGGAGACAGGTCGCAACCGATATCTGTATAACCGAAGAGCATTATGGAGGGTAATATCTTTTTACACAGGTTCGCCGTTGCCATTGTATAAGCATCGGAGTTGTATATATCAAAAAGACTGTCCTCAGATATATACACATTGTCTGCACCATAGGCAATCGCATCCTGACCCAGGGCACCTGATTTGCTGCCCAACAACAAAATACTTAATTCTTCACCAAGTTCATCGGCAAGCTTTCTTCCGACTCCGAGGAGTTCTATTGTTATCGGCGCCAACTTACCATCAGCCATTTCACCACAAACTAAGACACCTTTATAATTATCCATGAATATCCTCCGTTCTTTATATCAGGTTAGCAAGCTTTGCAGCCAGATTGGCAGCAGCTTCAGCAGGGGTCGCACCTGTGATTATCTCGCACTCTATTTTACGGGATGGGACCGAAAGACCTGTAACCTCTGTATGTGCATTTCCCTTATCCAGAAAAGAAGCCTCAGCGCCTATATCAGCAGCCTTCCAAACAGGTACCTGTTTTTTTCGTGCCATCATAAGGCGCATACCTGCGGGCAGACGAGGCATACCTATCTCACTGCTAACGGTTACAAGGCTTGGCATGGGTGCTTCGAGCACTTCAAAGCCGTCACTTACTATTCTCTTCACCTTTACGTTAGCGCCTGCCACTTCAATTTCACAGGCAAGTGTGATAACAGGGATACCGAGCATCTCAGCAAGGATGGAGCCAACCTGTCCTGCGCCCCAATCCGCAGCCTGCCTTCCGCAGAGAACAAGATCGTATGCACCTATCTTTTGTATCGCCTTTGAGAGCACATACGCGGTTCCAAAACTATCCAGATTTTCAAAGGCAGGGTCACTCAAAACAAAACCATCATCAGCCCCCATAGAAATGGCATGCTTTATAACATCGGCAGCCTTTTCTGAACCCATGCTTATCACAGTTATCTTCCCCTTATTTTTGTCCTTCAACCTGCATGCAGCCTCAACCGCCCTTTCATCATAAACACTTATCACTGGCGGCACACCTGCCGGAGGGATAACCTGTTTTGTTTCCGGGTCAATCTTGAATTTGGCCGGTGGTATTTCGGGGTCAAGCACTTGTTTAACACACACGATAATATTCATATAATCTCCTTTCCTTTTTAAGATTGTTTCATTGCTGCTTCTACCACTTCAACAAGGTCTTTTGCCTTTAACGTTTCTTTAACACCCTTCTGTTCTATACCCTCTTCAAGCATCTGCAGACAATAAGGGCACGAAGTTGCAATGGTATCCGCACCCGTTTCAATCACCTCATCCATACGGACATGGTTAATTTTTGTCGTGCCGTGCTGCTCTTCGATCCACATATGCCCGCCGCCGCCGCCGCAACAGAATGTTGTGGTTTTGGAGCGCTCCATCTCTTTAAATTTAGCTTTGGGGATACGATCTATTATCTCTCTCGGCTCCTGGTAGACCCCATTATAACGGCTCAGATAACATGGGTCGTGGTAGGCGATCAAAGTATTTACATCGTTTGTCAGCTTTAGTTTACCCTGTTTGATAAGTTCGGCAAAAAGCTCCGTATAATGGATCACCTTAAATTCCGCACCATACAGTGGATATTCATTCTTCAGTGCATTGTAGCAGTGTGGGCATGATGTAATTATTTCTTTTATGTTAAAGTTTTTAAACGTTTCTATGTTTTCTTCCGCTGAAATCTGGAACTGGAATTCATAGCCCGCCCGTCTTGCAGGGTCGCCACAACAAGATTCAGCCTCACCTAAAACGCAAAAATCAACACCTGCTGCATTGAGTATCCTTACTAATGAAAGTGTTGCCAAAACATTGCGGTCTATAAGCGCACCTGTACAGCCTACCCATAATAGCGTACTTGGGTTCTCATCACTTTCACCTAATACCTTGACTTCCACATCGTTTGTCCAGTCGCCCCTCAATCTCAGTGACTGTGCGCCTGCCCAAGGATTTCCTCTCGTCTGCATATTTCTCAACATGAGTTGGGCGCTCTCTGGCATCTGGTTATGTACAAGTACCAGGTTTTGTCGCATTTCGAGTAGCTTACGTATATGCTCAATGTTTACAGGGCATACCTCCTGACAGGCGCCACAGGTGGTACATGCCCAGATCTCATCCTCAGTGACAACGTCACCTACAAGTCTCTTTCCTTCCAGTTCAGGCGTCGCTTCACCACTGCCATTGGAACCTTTGGTTAGTAGGCCTGGCCCCGCTTCGAGCAGATGGTCCTTCATATGACGTAAAAACTCCCTTGGGGACAATGTCTTTCCACTTACCTGCGCAGGACAACTCACATGGCATCGTCCGCATTTTGCACAGGCATAAAGGTCAAGTATATCCTTCCATTTAAGGTCCTGAATCTTTGATACTCCGAGTTCAGGTGGTTCCTCGCTCTCGAGTGCCTCGAGAGGGATTGGCTCAAGCACTACCTTACGGTCAAGAGACTTGAAAAACACATTCGGAGCAGATGCAAGCACATGAAGGTGTTTGGAACGGGGGATATAGATGGTGAATACAAGTATAAATGCATAATGGAGCCACCAGGCGCCATAGGATACGTTCATCAGCGTATCTTTTGGGACTCCAGCATTGACAAGGTAGCTGGCAATGGCTGAACTTATCGGGGGCAGACCGTGGGTCTCGCCTAATGCCGCCATGCCGAAACTCTCTGTGCAAAAGTGGAGCACCATAAGGCTGAAGACCATAAACATGATAAAACCTGCCTCGAGACTTATCTCAAGCCTTGGCGGTCTCACTATATAGCGTCTTATAGCCGCCCATATCATTGACAGCATGACAATAATACCGGCTATATCCAAAACAGTCAAAAAACCTGTCTCGAATGCCCCTCCCCTTATATAAGAGTGGAGTCCAAGCCCTTCAGAAATCCCTATCAAGACAATATAACTCACAAGAAAACAACTGAAACCCCAGAAAAGCAGGGCGTGCCCGATACCAGCTAAGTCCTTCGATGTGACGCTTTTTAAGGTACACCACTGTGGGATAACCACAAAAAGCATATTCTTGAATCTCTCTCCTATCCGGTCAAACCGGTTCTCCTGTTTCCCGAGACACATAAGGCGGTACAGAAAATATGCCCTTGGAAGAAACAGACCCATTGTTACCAGAAACATAACCCAAAAAATCACATAGCCTGGTATACCCAAATAGGTCGCACTAACTGGCGACATAACAACCTCCTATACTTTTACTGATTTATATATGTGAATTATTTAACAATGTATATCTATATCAAATGGATATATTTTGTCAAGACAAAATAGATTTCTGTCATTTAAGAAATAGGTGTCCCGCTGAATACAACGGGACACCTGAACATACTGAACAACCAAAAATTTTTTTAACCTTCCTTGCCCTTTCTCACTACAGCCCTTTGATCCTCTGGCGGGGGCGGCGGAACCGGCTCCCCAACAAGTTTTGTGATAGCGGCAAATCGAGGAGGGCAAACCTGAATACAGGTGCCACATTTGATACACTTATCTTGGTCAATGATGTGGATCTGACCTTTTACGCTAATAATAGCATCAACAGGACATCTCCTTGCACAGGTCATGCAGGCCTGGCATTTTTTAGGATCGATGTAGTAAGAGACAACCTCTTCTAATAACTGTTTGACCTCTTCTTTGGTAAAGACATCTTCATATTTCTCATATTCTTCATGGCTATCAAGGCGTTGGGCGAGTTTTTCACGTTTCGCCACCTTGAGGTACGGTATTAATTTTGCGATTTCAGCGAGTTTGGCTTCTATCGTCGACTTATCCATACCCTCTGGTTTGCCGAGAGGCCCTATCCCTCTAATTGTCTTTACAAAGTCGTTTACACTCTCAACAAATACATTTGCCTCTGCGCCCGACATAAACCTGATCCTTAACCTCTCAGGGTTTATCCCTACATATTCCAATATCCGTCTAAACAGCAACACCATATTAAGTGTCTGAAAATTGCCGTGCGTTACATAGTTACATTCATTAAGGTGGCAGGCGCCTATGAAAACGCCATCTATTCCTTTTGAAAATGCCCTTAGAATAAACGACATATCTACACGTCCGGAACACATGACACGGATTAACCTCATTTCTGTTGTATATTGCAGTCTGGAAACTCCAGCCAGGTCAGCAGCGCCGTAAGCTCACCAGTTGCATGCAAAGCCTAAAACTTTCGGTTTAAATTTAAGTGCTGCGCTCATTTGTTTACACCTCCTTTGTGAGTATTGTCAGCCTGTTCATCTCTACGCTTAAGCATCATCCTACCGCCGCATCGTTCTGTTGTGAAGATTCTTCCTCTTGCAACAACGCATCGATTTCACTTAGTATTTCATCATCAGTGTAATGTTTCAAAGATATTGCCCCTGTCGGACATTTTGAATTGCAAAGACCATCCCCTTTGCAAAGCACGGGGTTTACAACAACCTTTTTGCCCTGTTTTGTGTCGCGGAGTTCAAGTGCGCCATAAGTACATACTTCAACGCATGCCCCGCAACCCATACAACGCTTTTCGTCGACCACACAAACGGAACCAGAGGCAACGACAATATCATTTGCAAGCAGTGTCAATGCCCTGCCTGCAGCACCATAAGCCTGGTTAATCGTTTCTTGAATAAATTTCGGATAATGTGCCATACCACATAGATATACACCGTCTGTAGCAAACTCGACAGGTCTCAATTTCACATGAGCCTCTTTGAAGAAGCCATCTGGACTCAGTGTGACCTTGAAAAAGTTCGCCATTTCCTTGGTCGCTGCCGAAGGGATAACCGCAGCAGCAAGCGCAACAATATCTGCGTCTATCACGAGTTGGTCACCGAGCACATAATCCATTACAGTAACTTTGAGTACTGGACGGCCGTCCTCTTCGCCCTCACCGGGTTCTATCTGAGGTTTTTCCTGTGGTTCATAGCGAATAAACTTCACATCTCTGTTTGCCGCCTCACGGTAATAATCTTCTTTGAAACCATAAGTCCTCATATCTCTGAAAAGGATGTATATATCCATTTTTGGATTTTTCTCTTTAAGAAGTAATGCATTTTTCACAGATTCGCTGCAACAGATTCTGCTGCAGTAGTTTCTGTCTTCGTTTCTACATCCTACACATTGAATCATCACAAGGTTCTGTGCGTTGAGTACCTTTTCATCTTCGTTTACAATCTTCTCCTCGAGTTCAAGGTGCGTCATGACCCGTTCATCCTCACCATAGAGATACTCCGTAGGGGTATAAAGATCTGAACCGATTGCAATGACTGATGCGCCATGCTTTATCTCAACTGCACCCCTCTCAGATGTCACCTTTGTTAAGAAGTTACCTACATAACCGGTTGCCTCTGTAATTGTAGCATTGTGGTATACATGAATAAGAGGGTGTTGGTATATCTTCTCTATAAGTTCTTTCAAATATGCCTGTACGTCGAGCCCTTCCAGGGTGGTATGAATTTTCCTTGCAATACCGCCGAGTTCCGCATCCTTTTCCACAAGGTATACCTCATGCCCCTGATTAGCGATGGACAATGCACAGTTCATGCCGGCAATGCCACCACCAACTATAAGCGCCCTCTTGTCGACCGGCAGGTCGAATTCCTGAAGCGGCTCAAGTTCACATGCCCTTGCAACAGACATCCTGATGAGGTCATGCGCCTTTTGGGTAGCCTCTTCTTTTTCCTTTGAGTGTACCCAGGAATTATGCTCCCTGATATTTGCCATTTCATAATAATACTGATTTATGCCTGCTTCACGAAGCGTATCTCTAAACAACGGCTCAAGGGTCCTAGGTGAACATGCAGCAACGACTACCCTGTTGAGTCCTTTTTCCTGGATCATGTCTGTTATCTCTTTTGCCGAATTCGTTGCACATGAGAAAAGCTGTTCCTGCGCATAAACTACATTTGGCAATGTCTTACAATACTCAACCGTTTCGGGGACATTTACAATCCTCCCGATATTTGCGCCACAGTGGCATACAAAGACACCAACCCTTGGTTCTTCCTGTGACAGGTCTTTTTCGGGCGGGTATATCCTTTCCCTTGCAAGGTTTCCTCTCCTGTATGCAAGCATCTCACCTATTTGGGAACCTGCACCGCTGGCACTGAAAACAGACTCAGGAATATCTAAGGTACCCTGCAGGGCACCGCTCACGAAAATACCGGGACGGTTCGTAATCATAGGGTTTGTCGGGTCGAGTCTGCAAAAACCGTGCGGCTCAAGCTCAAAACCGAATTTTTTTGCCATCTCTTCAACGTCTTTTGGAGGATCCATACCGATGGAAAGCACCACCATATCGAACTCTTCCTCTTTTACGCCTTCATCGAACGTGGAATAACGCACAGTCACATTTTTTGTTATCGGGTCTTCTCTCACAATGCTTGTATAGCTTCTAATGAAACGCACACCCGGCAAATTTTCTGTACGCTGATAGAATCTTTCAAAGTCTTTGCCATACGCACGTATATCATTGTGGAATATCGTACATTTTGCGTCTGCGTCATGGTCCTTCGTCAAAATCGCCTGCTTCTGCGTATATGTACAGCACACGGCGGAGCAATAACTGTTACCTCCTTCTATAACCTGCCTCGAACCAACGCATTGAATCCACGCTATATTATGTGGATGCTTCCTATCAGAAGCGCGAAGTATCTCACCACCGTAAGGCCCTGTCGAGCAGAGAAGCCGTTCGTAGTCCATACTCGTAACCACATTTTGGAACTCTCCGTAGCGGTATTCACTCCTTATCTTTGGATCAAACGGTTCAAAACCCGGTGAAAGTATAACTGCTCCAACATTTATCTCTTTTTTCTCCGGCTCTTGGCTTAAGTCGATAGCGTTGTTTTTACAGACCGCTTCACATATACGACACTTCTTCTCCTTGAGATAAAGACAACTTTCATCAATATATGTAATAAGCGGGATCGCCTGAGCAAAGTATACATGAACAGCTTTATTATCAGATATCTCCTGATTGTATTTGTCGGGATAGCTCACAGGACAGTATTCAACACATACCGTACAACCCGTACACTTATCCTCCAATATGTATCTCGGTTTCTTTGTTAATGTAACCCTGAAATTTCCTGCCTCTCCCTCTACACTGTCAACCTCAGTATATGTAAGTACTTCTATATTTGGATGCCGGCCGACCTCGACCAGTTTCGGTGCGAGTATTCACATCGAGCAGTCATTGGTCGGAAAGGTCTTATCGAGCTGAGCCATATGGCCGCCAATACTCGGTGCCTTCTCGACCAGATAAACCTTGAAACCGGCAGTGGCAAGATCGAGAGAGGCCTGAATGCCGCTTATACCTCCTCCAACTACCATGACGTCGCCAAAATTACCGCCTCCAATATCCTTGCAAAGTTGTTCGATATTTTCCTTTAGCGATATTACGTTTTCCACTTTCTATCACCTCATCAGATATTTTATGCCCGTTGCCTCTTTTTTTACCTGTTTGCCTGCATCAATTATCCGGACATCCGAGCCTTTCTGGGTGTGAATACACCGAAAGACGGTTCCCACGAACACGACCTACAAGCGAAATGCCAAGGTCACGGGCAAGCGAAACAGCACTACCGGTCGGCGAGTGCCGTGATACAATAACCGGTACTTGCATCCTCGCCGCTTTGAGCAGCATTTCTGAAGAAATGCGACCGGTGCTCAACAGCAAACAATTACCGGTTGACAATCCCTTAAAAAGGCATTCACCCTGGATTTTGTCCAATGTGTTATGCCTTCCTATATCTTCAGCCATAACAAGAAGGTTCTTTTTATCAGCTAAAGCCGATGCATGTACGCCCCGACTCAACCGATAAAGTTCCATTTCCTCCTGAAGCCTTTTCATCAATGACATTACTTCCATCGGGGTTACCTCAAAGGCGGAATCAACCCTTTGTCCTTCCGTTCTAAAGGCTGCACCGCCACCGCAACCAGATGTCAGTCTCCTCTTTGTGGGCAACTCAAAATCAGGGTTGACCAGCCTTACATCTACCTCGGATTCCTCGTCGCATACCCTCATCATCAGAACATCTGTCATGTTAGAGATGATACCTTCAGAATAGAGAAAACCTAGCACAAGGAAATTCAATTTATCAGGGGTACACAGAATAGTAACAAGCTCTCGGAGATTTACATAAACCGTGAGGTCCCTTTCCATTGGAACATTGACATTGGTTTTCTCCCATCCCTTCTCTGAAAAGCGATTTGCCATTACCTCTGCCGACACGCACTTCATAGCTGATAAGTCAATCGCTTCCTGCATGTTCCTGTTACTCTTCCTTTAAATCACTTCCTGGATAATCTCCGTGATATCCCTAATCTCAATATCGTCAGCATGATTCGTAACGAGCTTACTATCTTCAAGGGCAAATACACAATACGGACATGATGTTGCCAGCACCTGGGCACCGGCCGCAATCGCCTGCTCTATCCTTATGTTTGCAAACCTTTCCTCTTTATCCGTCTCCATCCATACCCTGCCTCCTCCCATTCCACAGCAGAGGCTGTCTTCCCGTGAATCCGCAAGTTCAGCCAACTGCAAACCCGGTATGCTTTTCAACACACCACGGGGTTCATCATAGACGCCGTTATGTCTGCCAAGATAACACGGGTCATGATAGGCAACCTTTTTCGCAAACTCACCTTTGATTGTAAGCCTTCCTTCATTAATCAGTTCAAATAAAAACTGTGATATATGCACTATCTCGAAATTAACACCGAATTCCTTATATTCGTTCTTGAAGGTATGATAGCAATGGGGGGACGAAACAAGTATCTTTTTGACACCACTGTCAATCCATGTTTTTATATTATCTTTTGCGAGGCGCTTAAATAACGTCTCATTGCCTGCTTTACGCACGCTCTCTCCACAGCACATCTCTTTAGAACCAAGGATGCCGAAATCAACTCCAGCCTTGTTGAGGATATTCGCTGTTGCCTGTGATACCTTCTTTAACCTTGGGTCATAGCTCGGGTAGCAACAAGGAAAATAGAGTATCTCGGTGTTTTCATCGAATTCTTTCACTTCGATGTCTTTTGCCCAGTTTGACCTGTCCTTAGGCTCCTGTCCCCAAGGATTGCCAACGCTTGCAATGCTCGTCATGGTGCTGCGAAGACTTGGGAGACTGGCCGGCACAACACCATCCGGCACAAGAAGCCTGCGCACCGCCCTCATAACATCGATGATCTCGACACCCCGCGGGCAGCGCTGAACACAATTGCCACACGTGGCGCAAAACCACACATCTTCCGATTCAAACGGCACAACGCCGAACTTCGACTGATTTATGATTTTACGAACACGAAAATCTCTCACCCGGTTCCACGGACAAACGGTCTCGCACTTTCCGCATTGATAGCAGAACTTGAAGGCCTCTCCGCCCGATTCTTTTATACCATCAATTACCACTTTAAAGGGATCTAAGGGTAAAGTCTCCATTATCTTTTTTAACCTCTTTTATCAGCTTTATTTTAGCTCTTCTGTGACATGCGAGTAACGGTATCAATTACGTTCTGCAAACCATATTTGTTAACCATTGCCTTCAAACCGATCTCCACGTCCTCATGCTTCACTTCCTCATCGACTTCCTCTTCCCTCTCTTCATAGATAAGCGCCTCATTCAGACACCATTTTACACAAAGGGGTGTCTCTTCATCTTCACACATATCGCATTTCAGAGGAAGGCCGGAATCGGGTTCCTTAAAGGCATCCCTTGAAGGGCACGCAGCCCTGCAAAAACCGCACTCATCATATTCCTTTCCATCTATGATATATTTATCCCTGCCCATACACTCTGCCGCGGTGTATTCGCCGGCGTATACAGGTACATAGACATCTCTCATAGGGTCCCGAATCATCCGGATGCGAGACCTGGCCGGGTTATTGCTGCTGTATTTAGGGTTTGCGTGATACGCTGAGCATATCACCTCGCATGCCCGGCAACCATTGCACTTATCAAGATCGACCTTGATTGTTTTGATTTTCTTCTTTATTTTACTCATCTTTTAATATCCCTCTCTGTTCTAAGTCTTCGGCAACGTAGCCCAGATCCAATTCTTGCAAAGTCTCTTTTGTAGGAATACCATCCATATTCCAACCCTTAAACTTGTAATACGCATCAAGAAGCTGTTTTTCAAGTTCTGGGAATCTCTTCTTCCAGTGATCCTCAGGCGGCACCTCATCGGCTCTACGCAATCCCCTTCTAACATTAACCGCACGAAGGAGGTTTCTGTTTCTTCTGTATACCTTCTTCAAACCCTCTTCATCTATGTCAATGCCTGTTGCCGCTGATATGATCTTCGGGTAATTGTGTATGTGATAAGGAGGTTTCAACGGGAACGAAGACAGACCGGCACATATGCCAAGCGCATCGTCAAAATAGTGTATCATCTCCTGCCAATCAACTATATCAACAGACATATCAACTGTCGGATAATAAGGATTCGACCTTTCTCCTCGAATTTCCCAATCCATGAGGTATTGTTTGAACTTTTCGTCAGGTACCTGAATCCAATCCCTTACAAACTCCTCCCTTTCTTCCATAGTCATGAACGGTGACTGCGGGAACTGTCCCTCGATCTGTGTGATATTTATCTTTTCACCAGTGGCATACATGAGGAAATACACGGGGTTCAACATACCAAGCTTTAAAGGCAACTGCTCATGTTTTTTGATATTGTTATGCGCAAACTGCTCGGCGCCTTTGCCTATCCTCTTTGCTGCCCAATATGTACCATCGGCAAGGATATCACCGATACCTTCTCTACGCACAATCCTGTCAAGCAGCCAGTAGAACATACCCTGATTATCAGATGGGCAACCCTCGAAGTCCGCATCGGTCAATATGCCAGCTTCCCTGAGCTCAACCGCAAACGCCATGGTCTGTGGTGTAGAAAATCCGTCGACTCCGTATTCAGTAGCAAGCTGAGCAATCCTGAAACCAAAATCCAAATCATCAACAAAAGCTGCCATAGAATATGTAAGTTTTGAGAAGCATTTCATCATGTATGTTGAAAGTCCAGGAACTGTAATGATGGCACCACACTTCATGGGGCAATTGTAACAGCTTATCAGACGTTTTCTGACATTGAGCTGAACATTTTTCCACCGTTCCTCGATCTCCTTGTTCCAAAAATCTTTTCTGCGGACACGGGCATTACCCCAAACGAAATTTTCTGTATGCCATTTTTCATCAACATGGAGCATTTCCTGGGGCGAACCAAGTCCTTGAAGGATTGTCATTACGTTTGGAACAGGGTTTGCGTTACGATACTTAATATATTCAAGTACTTCGTTGCATAGCTCAACAAACTCAGCCGGGCGGGCAAGGTTTATATCCTTTGTTCCACGAACTGCGATCGCCTTCACCTTTTTGTCGCCCATCACCGCACCCAAACCAAGACGGCTTGCACTTGAACGACCCTGTTCGATCGATGCCATGCCAACCCTGTTTTCTCCTGCCAATCCGATAGCAGCCACATGTGCGTTTGGTTCGTTCAACTCCTTTTTGATAAGCTCCTGCGTTTCAACAGCACCTTTACCGCTCAAGTGAGAGGCATCGCGTATCTCAACCTTGTCGTTGTGTATCCATATATACACCAGGTTGGGAGATTTTCCGCGTAGAATTACCTTGTCGTAACCGGCGTATTTCAACTCAGGGGCAAAAAAACCACCCATCATTGAATATCCCATCAACAACGTCTGTGGAGAATAGGCAGTGATGATGGTACGATTGGCGCCAGGGGCAGGCGTACCGCAAAGCAGGCCTGTACTGAAAATCAGTGGAACCTCTGGCGCAAACGGATCTGTATCCGGAGAAACAGCATCCCACAATATTTTACTGTTAGTGCCAAGCCCTCCAAGGTGAAGTTCTGTCAACTTCGGGTCAGTCTCTACCCTTTCGATGTTCCCACGGGTTAGATCGATTTCTAAATTAAAACCTGTCTCTGAATATCTCATTTTATGACCCCTCTGTATATCGATTTGTTCATTACTTTTAAAGCCTTAAAACAATCTTCATCTAACTTCTCTAAATTCACACATTCGACCTGAGATCAGTATGTGAATTATTTAACAATATATTTTTATATTATGCAAATATCCTTTGTCAAGAAAATAAGTTTAAAAGAGTTTTAATAAAATCCGACAAGTTATATCAAGCAAATGTGTTGACAACAAAAAGAGACAAACGTTATTTTTTAGCGAATTATACATAATAC
>MWEV01000016.1 GCA_002071245.1 Deltaproteobacteria bacterium ADurb.Bin026 | reverse complement strand
CCCTGAAGCCTCAGAAGACGGCCGGTCTGGATGGCTACACCCGACCAGAACGGGTAGACGGCCATGACCATCCCCCAGTGGATGGCCAGATGATCGCGTCGAGGAACACGTTTGAGGAGTTCCAGTCCTTCGACGCGCAAAGGCTCGAGTTCGCTCGGAACCGTCAGCCACGTCTTGAGGAGAATCGTGATGATCTTCTCGCGATTGCCGCGCTCGGCCTGGCCGCCGACGGACACTTTGTCCTTCAGCAGTTCCTGCAAGGCATCGTTGACCGTAGCCTTCTCATTTCCTGCCAGGATCAGGTTGGCCGTCTGCTCAAGCCATTCCAGACGCACTCGCTGACTGAATCCGATCCGGTCGGTTCGTCTGGTCATTCGCCCCTCCTCTCAATTTGGATCAGAGGGACGATGAGTTCCTCGACTGAAACACCGCCGTGGCTCACAGCGCGCTGCTTTTCTTGGACAAACGCCTGCCGAGCAGGGGCCAGCAGGGCGAGGTAGTCCTCCGGGAGACCAACGGTGCCCCATTCCAGCGCAGCGGGAAAGCGTTCTTTCACTTTGCCGCGAAGGGCTGCGTCGGGATAGATGCGGACTCGTTCGCCACGCAGGTCCGCCACAGCCCCTTCGGATGGACGACCGCAACCTTCCGCTTCGAGGTTGCCATGATCAGAAGTCAGATAGACACGGAAGCACCGATCCAAGAGCAGACCGAGGAGTGTGTTCAGATACGGCTGCTTGGCCCACTGGCACACCTGGTTGTGCATCCCGGCAGCTCCCATTTCCGTCATTTTCTCAAAGCCGATTTCCAGAGCCTTTAATAGCGCCTTGGTCTTGGTATCAATGCCAATGCTCCTTGCCCAACGGATGTAATCATCCAGCTCATTGATTTCTGATTCAAGCTTGGCAAGATCAATTTTTATCGGGGTATCTAGTATAGATTCTTGGGCAGTTTCGGATTCATCAGACAGAAGATCTTCTTCGTCCTCAAGGATTTCATCAAGCAGATCATCGTCAATGTCATCGCCGGAAATGATCATTTCCAGAGGACTGGCATTGACTTTCATTTCATCACGGAGCTTGAGTAAACGATTCCGCATAATTTCCAGTGTCCCTGCCACAGCGTGTGGAGATGATGCAAGCACCTTGCGCACGAGAAGAATCAGGAGGTGCTTCTGACCAGATGGCAGTGCATAGGTTTCATCCCTTTTTAAGTATGCGGAAACAGCCTCATAGAGCTTGTGTTCCTGTTCGGTAGGTTTAAATGGGCGGGTAATCAGCCTTCTTTCCGTAAATTTAACATATTCAACCACCTGTCTGCGTAAGGTTCTCCAGCAAAAGGTCTTTAATCTGTCGCGTAAACCTGACAGATCGCCACCCTGATTCAGATATTGTGAACGAAATGATGCGGGCTCTCCAAAAAGTCTATCATCAATCAGAGTGGAGAGACCATATAGTTCCATAAGAGTATTCTGAAGTGGCGTTGCTGTGAGGAGTAATTTTTTGCGGTCTTCTGTCCCCCATCTTATTCGCTGTCCGATCCGGTTGCTTTGCCGGTAGGCGTTACGAAGCTTATGGGCTTCGTCAATGACAACAAGATTCCAAGGTATTTCTTTGATTTCTTCCGCCCGGCTTGCAGCATAATGCATGGAACAAATAATGATCCGGTTATCTCTGAAGGGATTTGGCGTGCCGTTCCTTTGCTGTTCCTTATAGATTTTGGCATCCAGAATCATTGAGGGAAGGTTAAATTTCTCCGATAGTTCAAGTGACCACTGCTTGCGGAGCGATGCGGGACAAATGACAAGAAGATGCCTACGACGTTCAGCCCAATATTGACAGAGCACCAGGCCCGCTTCTATTGTCTTACCAAGGCCAACTTCGTCTGCTAGGAGGACACCTTTTGAAAGGGGAGAACGTAGAGCAAAGAGGGCTGATTCAATCTGATGAGGGTTCAGATCAACGCAGGCATCAAACAGAGCACGTCCTAACCGGTCAAATCCTGCACCGCCAATCCGGCTGAGTTCATGGGCATAGTATTTAGCGTGGAAAGGCGTAATCATAAGTATTTATACTTTATAAGCTATTTTTAGTGTCTGGAGTCTACGGGAAAGGACGTTAAGTGTCAAGGTAAGATAGGGATGATGCCTCTGCATAATGCTGGTTGTTATCATGTGCGCCTTTCAACCAGAATTCAATGAAGTAGGCTCATCGGCCAAGCATCGACTTGTATTTGCTGTCAGCAAACCCTTGAAAAGCCTACAGGGATCACCAATAGCACACAAACCCACCATCGCTGGCAATCTTGAAAGCCTTGCGGAAGTCGCGGTACACATCCCACATCCAGGCTATCTCCTCGGTCTGGGGAAAGTGCTTCCTTGCTTTGCGTGCGAAGGCGACAAAATCGCCGTGGAGTTTGGTGGACATTTTCGAGCCTATTGTCTGTCCATCCGACGCACTCGGGACATCGACGAATTCGATGAAAGGCTTGCCCCTGTAGCGGCGAAATTTCCTGCATACACCGTCCGTATCGACTCCATACAGCATCCGGTAAAGCTCGTCAAACCACTGGGCATAGTCCGAGTAACCGATCTCGAAAGAAAACGATCTCCCCCCGTTTCCAGGAACGTAGCAACCTGTTTTCAACCCCTCTTGTCCCAACGGGAATGAATTGATTAGATTATGATCGCAGCATTCTCCAGCCTCTTCATCAACGTAACCGCTACAGTTAACGAACATGGCCTTGCTTACTGCCCGTATGTTTAAACTCATTCCGACACCCTGAGTCTATAAGCAAGCCCATAGTCCATTGATCTTGGTCCGATCAAACGCGTGTACTCAAGCTGAGAGGTGTGCGAGCGTTTCATCAGTGCATCCTTGTCCAGCCCGAAGTTGGGCTGTTGTTTTTCCATTTACGCTGGAGGAGTTTCTTCAATATCTTCATCTTCGGTTGCACTAGCAAAGCTTCTTGCCTCCGCTATCCACTTGATGACCTTCTCTGATATTCCCTTTGACGGATAGATGTGAGTCCATCCCCACGGGGAGTCACCCTGACGCCAATATTTGAAGTCGGGGTCGGATACAACTTTTCCTTTACCAACTCGCAGTTCAAGCATAACGCAATCCTTGCGGAAGTGAACCTTTGCAAAAACTCTTTCCTTTTTAAAGCGAAAAGAGTGGGCAGTTGTGTAGCTAAAAGCCCCATCCCTTTCTAGATGCTCCTTCAAAGTCGCAACAACATCGTGTAAGTGCGGATGTTTTTTGAGCAGTTCAGCTTCCGAAGTGACCAGCTGCGTTTGTAGTTCCACATCCTCGTTGTCTAGTACTAGTTTTGGCACAAGGACAACATTATTCGCTGTATCACGTGCGACCATATACGAAAAGATTTTGACAGGATTGGCAATAGCATATACGGCATTTCGTATTCGATCATCTATATCTGTGACGACACAAATTAAACGTATAGTAGGCTCAAAATAATCTATGTCTGGTTTGTGCTTGCGTATGTTTTTTTCAAGACTATCGATTCTATTTTTGTCTCGCGCGAACCAACTCAAATAATCCATCAATTGAATGAGAGCATCTTTATCGAACTCTCCTCGTCGTTTATATTCTATAAATACAGGGTTACCGTTATTAGAGTCGAAAGCCAATGTGTCAATACGCCCTGTGGCTGTCTCAAACTCCGAACTTATAAATTCTAGCCCATCTTCGAGCTTTGACAGGTCTTTCTCAAAAGCCGCTTGCACGTCTTTTTCCTTGAACTCAACATCTTCAGAGGAAAGTATCTTAATTTCCATTTGCAAACCTCCGTCAATTTATTAAGCAGTTCGACAGAACTATCACGAGGAGCCGCCGGTGACCAGATGCACGTCGTGATTATTCTTCTCGTAGTCCCCTTCTTTGAAAAGGCATTGCCTTTTCACGACGGGAGTATACCCATGTTTCGACCCGTATTCAACAAAATCCTCCGGAGGTCCAGTATCAACCTTTGTATTTGAAGTGAATGGCCGCCTATTATGAAAATATGCCGAGCGTCGGTCCTTGCGTCCAGCTACAACTGCGCAATGCAAATCTGCTTTCACGGCCAAGTATTATCAATCGAAATAGCGCATTGCTACGGTAATCCGATTCGTGACAGAAAGCTTGCAAATCTCTGTGAAATATCTTCTCTATATAATTGAGATACCTTACAAACGAAATTTGTGTCTTTAATGGCTGTCAATTGCTCTATGTTAACTGAAAAGTAATGCTTGAAATCAATGACAGATGAAACAATGGGGATATCGTTTGGAAAGTCAAGATAGTGATACCTTGGTACCTCGTTATTCTTAAGACTCTTATTTGCAGTTTTTTTACTTCTGCTCTCGAAGCCAGCCATTTTCAAGTTAAGTTCACTGAGGTGCTCACCCAAATAGAATTGATCAGCATTATAGAGCGGAGCTACAAGAACAGATAGGAGATATTTGTCTTGTGAAGTTTTCGGTTCTCCGTGCAAGCGAAATGTATAATCTTGCTGTAAATCACAGTCTTGGGTTAGGACAACAATTAGCGGGAAGACGATCTTTGAAATATCAATTATTCCATATTCTTCAATTGCGTATTCAATATATTCAATATTTCTGTAAATGTCGCCTTGTCGAACACGTTCTGCGCTGTTCTTTTCGACATCAATCATAAATTATCTTTCCTCTTATCCGACGGCGCTTGGGCTTTGCTAAACCGTACTTATCAGGAGAGGCTTCAGTTTCATTCTTCTCTTCCGGATGCTGAGGCTGTTGCACCGATGGTAGTGGCGTCCCATCATCTGATACATATTGACTTGAGAACAGGTCGTTATCCGGAGACATTCATCATCCCTCGAAGTTTCTCTGTTATGGAAAGCTCAAACATCTTCTCAATCTCATCATGCAATATTTCTAGATTTCGATTTATTTCAGCTTTCGTTAAAAGACCGACGATATACGCATCATAATCAAGGATAAAACTCTTTTTCTTTATTGGTGAAGGATAGTCAGGATTGTGCATGCCAAATTGAAACCTAAGGATGCAGTCGCCCAATTTGAGCTCAAGATTTTGAAATGCACGGATTATGTTACTTTTATCTCGGGGTACGTTTAAAATTGATAGCAGGTTACGGTTGAGATAAGCTGACCAGCTGAACCTGTTCTCACCAGCAAGCTCTATGTTATTGATGTATCTTAATCCAAATCGCTTTATTTGCAGCTCATTATATGTGTCATATAAAGCATCAACAATCGAAGTAAAGGATGCTTCAAAATCTTCAAACGTACCGTAACGAGTGTACTCTATATGCATAAAAAACTGAGTAATCGTAAGGTGTCTTGTTCGATCCGGTCCATAGAAGTGCCATTCTCGAATGGTTTTCCTTTCTTCTTCTACTGAAGTGAGATTTTGTACTGCTGGTCCTATATGTAATTCATGCAAAGGTATTTCTTTTGGTTCCGGTATTGGGAAGTTCTGTTTGCATGCACTTGACAGCTTGCTGGGGATGTCGTCATTTAGAGCGACAAGGGAGTTAAGGAAATCAATCCTCACAATGACTTTTGATATGTAATTCTTTGCATATTTATTACCCATGTTAGAATCTCCCTTGCTATGTATGCTCAGACAAACATACTCTCAATCGATGATTGTCGGCGTATATTTCCCCAATTAAGACTCCGTCCCATCTTAAATTTGCCTTCATCACTGTGATACGGAATGAAACTCTTTGAATGAACTCAACATTCACATCTTGGTAGTTTCATTATCACAATTTCCATCTGAAAGCTATCGTGTGGCTGAGATATTGAAACTGATTGATTTCAGGAAGTTGTCCTCACCCCCACTTATCCGTCAAACCGCCTCCCCAAAACCGCAACTTTCGACCAGTTATCGTTAAAATATCAGAAAAAGTCCACCTATTATGTTATCAAATCAGGTCACATTGCGAAAAAGAGTCCACCCTTAATATCAACAATTCACCCTCTCCTTCAATTCCTTCCCCACCTTGAAAAACGGCAGCTTCTTGGGTCCCACCTCAGTCTTCTTTCCGGTCTTTGGATTCCTCCCGGTATAAGCACCATACTCCCTTACCGTAAAGCTCCCGAATCCCCTGATTTCAATCCTTCCAACCTTCTTGAGTGTATCGGTGAAACCATCGAAAATGAGATTGACGACCTCGGATGCATTTTTATCAGTCAGATTTTCTTTCGTGGATAGTGCTGTGATCAGATCGGATTTGTTCATGTGTGTTGCTCCTTTGGGAAATTTAAATGGAATGATTCTGATGGGATGAAGGATTAAGTGATTACACTGTCAGGTCTCCTTCATCCCTGATAGGATTTTTAAGCGGTAAATCTTGATAGATGGACATGATCATCTCTTTGGAAGTTTCAGGCGCCATAACGGCCCCCCAACCTTTTTGAGCCTGATAGATCCCATTGTATGCTGAATCATGATAGCTCTGTATACGATGCGGGATGTCTCTCTCAGTAAGGATTGAATCGAGAAGTTCTGCTTCAATTTCGTTATCCAAGATCAAAATCTTATTAAACTGCTCCATCAATCGCCTCCCTTAGTTGATTCTTTGGGCATAAATATCCAGAGAAGGATGTAGATGATGACTCCTAGACCCCAACACAATGAAATTAAGCAAAATATTATCCTCCATATCCAGGAGGGGAGAGGTGTATATTTCCCTAGTCCTCCACATACACCACCAATCCACTTGTCATTTTGAGACTTTGATAATTTTCGCAGGAAATTTTCTTCCGTCATGTTTTCTCCAAAGTAAGAATAATTCAGGGATAGTCCGTTTCTCTACATATATAACTATATGAAACAACAGGTTGTGAATCTGTAACCAATTTTTTCCATGGAAAGGAGGGATCTGTTTACTGTTTGTCAATATAGCCGTTATTTCTGAATAATCAATCATTTATTTCACTCAGAAAGGAGAACACCCATGCTCAATCAATGCATTTTGACAGGAAACCTCGGAGATGATCCGTCATCCCACTACACACCTGAGGGAATGGCAATTACCCATTTCAACATCGCCTTCAAATCATCCGCAAAGAAGAAGGATGCAAACTGGATCAAGGTCAGTTGCTTTGGAAAACTTGCGGAAACTGCGTCCATATATCTTCACAAGGGATTAATTGATTGATATTGATATTGATTGAATTGATAAGAAATTGATAAGAACTTCCTTTTTGACGCTCGGAGTATAGGGATGCTGTTTTTGCCTGTCAAGTGATATTTTTCATCA
>MWEV01000015.1 GCA_002071245.1 Deltaproteobacteria bacterium ADurb.Bin026 | reverse complement strand
GCTTTGTTCGTTTTTTTTCTTCTTGCTCATTGAGCACCCTTTGTATTGGGGATATTTCTTCAATTTTATTCTCTACATCAGAGACAACAGCATTGATTTCTTCACACATCGCATCTATCTCTTTGAACAACTCCCTAGGGTTTCTTGTGATTGATTTTTCATCAGTCATCCTGTCTCCTTTTTATGTCGAACACTGGTATGAGCGAGAGGCCGTATTTATGGCCGATACGCTCCATGCGATTGTTAGGCCTTTCGGTGCCATGAGGTTCATGGTTCAAGTTTCCCTGCTTCTTCCTCAAACTCAAGAAAGGTTCTCGGGGTCTGGCCCAGGCCACACCCGAAGAGCTACATCTGCCAAAACTTCTCCACGAATTTTTATGGTTTCTTCAGTCCAACCATCGTTTTGATAACCAAGCAAAGGAATATTAAGCCTCAGCGTAGTGTTAGCAAGTAGCAAATCCCTTTTTGTTTTAAACGCCTTGTGTTGCGCCTCGCGGTTGACGCTTAGATTGAGCAACGTCAAATTGCCCAGTGTCGGTATTTTCTCTCTTCTCGTCGATATTGCCGTTTCTCTTTCATTCAACTGCTGACCAGAGAGTTTCTTAATCTCGACACTATTATCATCGCTCCATGTTGCTTTGCTTCCATCCGGTAACGGCCAATGTTCGAACCATCTTTGGGGCATTATATGATCAATGTCGAGTTGGCCAAAATTCTGCGCAATCACGCCTTCCGTTTTTACCGTTTTTCGAATTTCTAATTCAAGTTCAGTTAGGATCGCACGCATTTTGGAGGCATCCAATCTTCCAGGATAGAGCGGTGCGTTGATACAGGCGTTTCGGAACTCTGAGTCGGTTGGCCAACGGGATGCTTCTCCTTTGAGCGACTCAAAGGATTTTCGCAGCATCAGCAGAGATGTGCCCGTCTTTGATAGACTGCGGAGGATTGATATGAAAACGTTATTGTAGTTCTTTGGTGTAAGGCCGCAAATTGCACGGCGAACTATGTAAGAAACTATAATATCGAGCATTTCACCCTGCTCATCAGATGAAAGCGATTCTATGCCAATCTTCAGGGCTAGCGGTTGCACCGTTGTGATATCGAATGGTGCGATTCGCCATCCGAATCTCGATATGGGACTGCTGTCCATCTTGCCATCCACCAGTGCGCAATAAGGAATAGCGTATTTTGAAAGAACATTTAACTGATACTCCGCCGTCTTTGGTTCAAGGCCATTGAAAACATACCGTCGGTATTCAAAATACAATCTTCCCAAATCGATTTCCTCACTGAGTTCTGCTTGAAGGGCAGCATGGATGAACCATTCCAATCTCTGTTTCCGCAGACGGCCACGCTTCTGCTCCTCGTTCCAACAACTCTGTTCGAATTTTTGCCACAGAGTGTCGTAAAACGTCTTGGAATCTGCATTCTCTCTGTCCGCCCTCATAAAGATAAAATTCCGTATCAAGTCTGTCGAATGGAGTTGCGCGCCACGTCCGTTCAAAGTTTCAAAGATTACTTGAGCATCATCATTATTATCCAAGACAATTGACACAATTTTCAAGTCCTGCAAAATAGACGTAGCAAGTGTTTCGCATCGTGTCGATCTCTCTTCATGAGTACCTTCAGCAATCCATTTTTCAAAACATGCGGTAAAATACCAAATTGCCTCAAGTGCCGGCGGATGGTGAATCCCAATTCTGCGAAATTCACCTCGCTGGGTAAAACTCTTGGGGAAAACAGCCCGCAGTGCATCACGATCTTCAGCCTCAAGAGCCGATCGATAGTCATCACGGTCACGAAATGTTGGCCATACTTTAAATATTTCGATCTTCGGATTCCGCATCGTGTCGGGATTGCTGTTCTTGAGACTACCTGCCACTATCTCGGCAATTGCCGCTGAATTCACCGACCGCAGTAGCAATAGAACGGATTTTAAGATAAATTGCAGTGTCGCCAGTCGTTGCTGGCCATCGATAATGTGCAATGTGTCAACACCGATCAAGCCGTCTCTGGGCTGGGGGTCAAGAACAACAGCGCCAAGGAAGTGTGGGCCGTTTTTGCTGCCAATGAGCCGGGCCTCTGCCTTCACACGGATATCGTCCCAAAGTTGTTCCCATTGACCGGAGCGTGTCCAGACATAGGCACGCTGATAAAAGGGGACCATATACTGCCGGCGATCCTGGAAAAGTTGCTGAACCGTAATATCGTCTGATTTCAATTGATTCCCTCCTTTGCCAGTTGTCAACTGTAAACTGGTCTCTTCTCTTGCTCCGCCACCGCTGTAGTTCTATGGCTATTCTTGTAGCCTAACGACGAGCTAACCGGCGTGGCGCGCTTTATTGCCACGTCCGGTTCAGCGCCTTGTTGGCGGTCTTATTCTCGGTTTACATCCGGTGTTAACACTGAACTCCATTCGTCTTTCTGACGCTCATTCAAGTCAGATCTAAACGTTTCAAAATGATCTTGAATCATCCTGTCAGCACACTTCGGATGATACACCCTGTCGTCAAAATACAAACCGATGTGCAAAGCGGGCTTATGACAGAGCGGACAATCTCCAAAATGGAGATATGAGCCGCAAAGATGACAAAATGCTTTATCTCCGTGTATTGTCACGACGCCAATCCCGCCGCACTCAGGGCATTCCATAGACGGATCAACGATATAACCTTCGGCTTCGGCTTTTTCTCTCGCCTTTTTCCCCACTCGCTCCCACCCTTTAAGTAAACGGTTTGCGGTTTTGTACAAACTCTTGGGGATTATGTCGTTGAAAGCAAGATGCATTTCACGCTCGATAAAGCGTGAAAGAAAATCGTAAAGCAGTCCGAGGCTTATGATCGCATGCTCCTCTGTGTACGTGGGCATATGATGAACGATCTCATGTCGCCATTTCGCCACTTTCACAATAATATCTGTCTCCTCCTCAGACAGCTTGACCCCGAGATTTATTAGTCTTTGGGGCAAATCTCTCAGCCCAACAGTATTTTCCCTAACAACCTGTCGTGAATCGATCTTGTTGTAGATAAGGTTTGGATGGATTTTCGATAAACGTTCTTTCAGTAACAGCTCCGTAGCAGTAACGGCATGAAGGATCGAAAACTGCAACTTGCCCTTATCGAAATTCTGCAAAGATTCAATCAAGAAGACTCTTGCCGCATCCAGAAGAGATTTCATCTACCTCAGTCCAAATTCCTTACTGCCAACTGTGGCCATCACCGGCGGGAATGGAGCGCAGTGGAATTCCCGTCCGTGTGCATGGCATGGTTAGCCATCTGTTCCTGTTTTGTAACTGTTACCTTTGCCAGTTCCAGGGTGGGCTTCATGTTCACCAACAAGACACATGTATTTCGCAGGCACCGGTTCGATGGATTCTGGTTCCGGGATTGTACCGCAACGGGAAACAGAAAGCGCGGGCTGACCTGTAATGTGCTTGTCAAAAACTTGAGCGGAGATTTGACGTGCAAGAATCTCAGCAATAAGCGACGGAACGGCATTTCCAATTTGTCTTTGTACCTCCGTTCTCGGGGCATCGATGACAAAGGTCTTGGGAAATGTTTGTATAGCAGCCATCTCCTGCCAGGAAAGCTTTCTATTGCTCCAGTGAAACGGGCCAATGGCTGATCCCGGCTGTGCCTGAATCGTCCAACTTGGCAGTTTTTTAGACAGCTTCAACAGAAAGCTCCAATAGCGAGTGCGCCATCCAAACAGTGGCAGTCCACCCTTGCGGTCAGTATGCCAGAGATAATTTTCCCCCTCTGGAATCGAGGGCAGCAAATCAGCCCACCTCCCCCCCAGCTTAAGGTTCTGTCGCGTATCAAGGGGAATGTAGCCGATTGCTTCCCACGCCGAAACATAAGGTTCTATGCCCATGCTTCCAAAAAGGGAGGACTCGGCTTCTTCGGACGGGATGTGCGTCGGGGCGGGAAAGCGGAACTGACCCCCTCGCCGCGAAGCAATGAGGAAAAACCGCACCCGTAGCTGAGGTACGCCATAGTCAGCAACATTCAGCACAGCCCAAGATGGCACGTAGTGGTCACCTGTCTTTACATTGATGTCCCTGATCCGTTCCATGATGAACAGGAAGCCCTCTTCCTTGCCGTTATAGTTCAGTCCATGGACATTCTCCAACAAGAACGCCTGTGGATGCAACTCCTCCACAAAACGGAAGTACTGCTCAAGCGTGTTCGCACGGGGGTCATTCAGACGAAGCGTATCGCCTTTGCTCCAGTACGCCGATTTGGAGAATGGTTGACAGGGGGGGCCCCCGATCAGGACATCACAGGCACCCGTTCCTGATCCGATGATTTTCTTGACTTCTGAAGTGCTGATATCCTCGATTGGGGCATGACATACATTCTCCCGACGATTCAGTCGGAGGGTCTGGCAGGAGAACTTGTCAAAATCGTTTGAAAAGCGGATGCAATACCCCGCTGCCTCGAATCCATAGTCAAGGCCGCCACAGCCTGAGAAAAGGCTTACGACCTGTAAGTCAGATCTCGGGGTCATGGACCACCTCTGTCTTCTTTCGGTTGATTGCCTCAATGATGTCCCCGAGACTGTTTTGGACAATCCGGTCGAAGATTTCTCTCCAAGGCTTTGTTTCTCCCGCTATGGATATGTGCACATTGACTTCAGCGCTTGCCCCTGTCCCCCATGCTCTAAGGCCGATGCCAGGCGTTCTCTTGGGTTGATTCTGGAGTATCCGAATGGATTTCCGTGCAGAGACCAGTCGAAATTCAGGATCGGCAAAACCCTCCCGGATGCTATCCCAATGTCTGGTGGTAATGCCATAGACAAACTTATCCTCGGCGTCACGGATGCGAGTTCCGGAATAGTCGTTCAAAATTCTCCACACGATAGCCTCGTTTTCGTCAAACAAGGGAATCAGGTGGGCATTAATGGAATCCACGAGGCCGTAGTCAACGGCAACCGCATATAAGAGATTCGGTTCCTTTTCTATTGCATCGTACGCCTTGTATACGGGAATGGGTATGCAGTCGTCTGGCTCTAGTCCCACGAGTTGCTTTGCGCTCTCGAAACGAGTTCCCGCGTTCTTCACATTGATCGGAAGGCGAAGACCGCTTTCGGTTAATGTGAAATCAACGAGCGTGTGACCTGATTCCCGGTCATCTTCGTAATCGACCGTTCCGCGCTTGGCTCGAAGTGCATCAACTTGTTCAAGAAAGCGCTGCTCGGTGATTGCAGCAGGGAACATTTTGGTGATGGGATTCTCGGCCGACCCAGTCTTGGTGCGGGCTTTGATGTGACTGAGAAAGCCATCCTTGGCCAATGTGGGAACAAGTTCCTTTGCCTTCGCCAAGGAATAGCAGTTCAGCTCGTAGAGGTACCGTGCAATGTCTTCAGTAGCTCTGTCCCCATTGATTGCCCATAGGTACGCTTGAGCTAAACCAGCTCCTACCCACCGGGAGTCATGCAGGACGGCGATTATTGCCCTGGCTGCTTCTGCATCTGTGTATCGTGTCATATATTTTCAGTTTCTCTCTTTGCTAACAATTAATATACGTAATAAATAATCCCGCTTTATTTCAAACAGCACCATTGATTCAATACCTAATTTCTACACCAATAACTTAATAAAATCAAACAATTATTATTGAATTATATACGTATAATATGGTTATTATCAACAAAAGTGTACTATGTATAAACATTGATTATTGGCAAGCGATGATTAGGCTGAATAATTTCCATCATCGGGGGTGGAGAGATAAATAACATTTTGTCTGAATTTCAAAAGTTTATCGCAGGGTCAGCAAGTTCCTGCGGTTTTCCAATACACAGTAGGACAAGCCATTGGATTTAAGAATACAAATGTTCCTTGATGCTCTGAGGAAAGACGAAAGACTGCAAGATTGGCAATTCGAACAGGCCGATAACGCTGTTAAACTCTATATTCACCATTTCTTGTTGAATAATACATCATCGCTTTCGCCGGACGCAGAAACTGCAGCCGAAGAAAAATACCCGGACGTC
>MWEV01000014.1 GCA_002071245.1 Deltaproteobacteria bacterium ADurb.Bin026 | reverse complement strand
GGCCTTATCTTGATCGCCTCTTCTATTATCGGCAGGACCTTTTCTGACCGCATAAAAACATCTACAATATCAACATGATCAGGTATGTCGGAGAGTTTTTTATAGCACTTTCTCCCAAGTATTTCGTTGTGCAAAGGATTCACAGGTATAACATTGTAACCAGTGGCAATCAAGTACTGCGCAACCATATTGCTTGGCCTGTCTGGTTTAGGCGAAAGCCCTACCATCGCTATGATTTTTGATTGTTCCAAGATTGTCCTTTTCATTTCATCCAGTGTTTCCATAAACTGAAATTTTATATCTGATACCACCATCATTGTAAAGAAAAATAAAGGAAAATATCGTTGACACTCAATCACCTTATTGTTAGCATAACATCTATTCTATGCTATTATTGAATATGGATAGGCATGAATAAGGCCGGGTAAATCGAATTAAATGAAAAAGATCCGTCTTTACCAGATTCTAATTAGGTTAAATAAATCGTAGTGTCAATATTGACAAAAAAATAGCAGGGGGTATGCGTTTGGATATAGATCAATTCGGTCACGACCCGCAGGTGAGGTTTTTGAGACGTGCCTTTGCCTCAATGGAGACCATACAGAACGATCTGTTGAAAGAGTTGAATATTTCTTCTTTTGATGAGAGATTAAGACGGATTCGTTTGGCTGCGCTCAATCTGTTCGAGAAGGTTTGGGTATCTTATAGTCGTTGGGGTGTTTCGATAGACGAAAAGGAGATGTCGGATATTTACTTACATTGTCTTGCCCATACACTTGCGGCCAATAACATTAATTTACCGAAAGGATTATTCTATCCAAACGAAAGGATACAAAATATCATCAAGGAGGTTTCCAAATGATAAGATTGCGTCTTTTCGGCAGATGCCGCATATATCATGACCCTGTATCACCTGTACTGCGCGCACCGGCTCAGATCGGATGGGATGCCTGGTTCCGCACAATAGATCTTGTAACCCCTCAACCCTTAAAGGGCGAGGAACTCTTAAGAAGGACACGCGGTTGGTGGACGGAAGAACCCCTTGAAATAGCCGAAGTGGTCAAACAATATGGACGGCTCGTTGTGGGAGACAAAGGAGAACTCATGGTAGAATTCGAAGGCCAAAAGGATGCAGATGCGCTCGCCGCCAAACTAAAGGAAAGATTCAGCGACCAGGTGCTGCTGGCACCCTAAACTACTTAAGTTTTTCAAGAATCTTACCCGTTATATCTACTGAATTTTGATAATGAGCTATTCCGGCTGCAGTTTTTTCAAATATGACCGTATAGCCTTCTTGTTCGGCAATATTTTTAATTATTTTGTCTATTTCTAAAAATATATTCTTGGATAGCTCTCTATCATACTTTAAGGTCTCCGCATCAAGGTCTTCCTTCATCCTCCTTATCTCTTTGATCTCATTGACAAACTTTTCTTCAAGGGCTTTTCTATCATTGAAAGGCATATTGCTTCCGTCTTTTTTTAACTTCTCATTGATTGCCTTCGCAAATTCATCTTTTTCTTGAATGGGTTTTCTCTTGAGCTCAATTTTTTCAAAAACATCTTTACGGTAATTGGCAACTGTTTTTGATTCCTTCATGATTTTCTGCATATCAAAAACACCAAGCTTGAGTTCCTGCGCTTGTAAGAAGGACATGTCGAACCCGGCAATGCATAATAAAAAACAACAGAAAATCAGTATTTTTTTAATTACTTACTCCTATTTTGCCGTTCCAGCCGCAGTGCCTGAGAAGGTATTATTGGTTTGGTTAATAGTGCCAGCACCTACGCCCTTAAATGAAACTGCGCCAGTGTAGGATCCTCCGCTTAAGTTTCCCGTACCATCTGTGATAGTGGCGAGCCAGTTATTTGTTGTTGTACTCCACCTCTTAATATTGAAGTTTGCCGACAGACCGTTTCCGCTCAGGGCAACTGGAACACTTGTTGAAGGGGTACCAGTGTAACCGCCGTTAACATTTCCTGTGGCCCATATTTTTGGGACCGCACCGGAAGAATTTGCAAAGAACATTACGTTGTTCATCGAAACGGTCATGTTATTGCCGGAGCCGCTTAGGTCTGCTTTGCCTACCGAAACGCATGGTATGTTTAATTGTTGCAAAGCAGCCTGGTTATTGATTACTAAATCAAGGAATTTATTTGTCTCTATCCACTTGCCGACCATGACTGATTGCATTGTGGATGAATTGGGATTATATGTACCAAAAGCATCTCCAACGTTAATCCATGTTTTACCGGTGAGTTCATTTTCTGTATAAGATGCATCTCCCCCGTACCCATACACCTTTCCCGACAGGGTTTTGTCAGACCACTGAGTTCCAGTAACCTCAAACTGGTTTATTCTGTAAGTATAATAGTTATTTGAAAAAGAAATATTCCAATCGCTGCCTGTTGTTCCTTCATATTTTGCCCCAAGTTGAGTGTCCCATATGCCCCAGTGCTGTCCAGCTATATTCCTCTGATAAAGATATTGATTTATTTTGCCGTCATTAAATGTACCTCCGGCAGTAAAAGAACCGGAGCCCGTTAAATAATCTTCAGGGTAATAGTAAGTATGTATATTGCCATAAAGGCTTTTGGGCTCAATACCCGTTCCGGAACCTATGGCTGTGCTGAAGATGTGGCCTGCCGTATAGAATGTGTTGTCGCTTGCATTTACAGTACCCGAAAGTGTACCATCTATATATCCGGTTTTGCCGTAAGGATCTATGTACATAAATGCAACCTTACTGTTTATGTTGCGATTGGTCTCCGCCGCACCGAGAACACCGTAATATGCACCGCCGTCACTTGTTGTTTTGTTAGCGTTGTTGTCGTTCTCGCTGTGAAAAATGGCAGTACCAACAGTTCCATAATTATCGCTATGCCCGGTATATCTGCCTGTAACTGTTGTTTCAACCCGTGTTCCCTGTGTCCATAGATTACCCGAACCCTGCATCACGGCATTTATTGAACCTGGATTGTTCCATGACGTTGAAACCGGATCCCCTGCTCCAAGGGAATTTACCGTGTATAGGTTGGCCGATGATCCGTTGCTTGTTGCCTTGAAGGATAATACATGCCACCAGTAATCGCTCTCAGTACCAGTTGTTGGAACGTTATAGGTTGTTATTACATTACCATTAGCGTCCTTAACAACCACAATGGCGCTAGAATAGCTTATAGGGGGTGTCCCGGTGTAGTTCTCAACTGAGTAATAGGATGTGCCTGAATAGAATTTTTCAAATTCAATAGTTTCTGGACCATATCCCGACGTTATATCCCTGTCCAGATAAGCGTGCGGGAACTGGGAAAGATATCCTTTGTTGCCGTAATACACTTTGCGGTAACCGCTTGCTTCCTGGCTATGTGGAATCCATGCATAAGCGTCGAGATCTCTTGGGGTAGCCCCCCATGTGAGTACAACACTTACTGGAGCGTTAACAGTCCCAAATAGTGTTGAACTCACAGATGGTGCGCTATAATAATATATTTGAGTAGAAAAACTGCTCTTAAAGCTTGTGGTTGGTGTAGGGGTTGGTGTA
>MWEV01000013.1 GCA_002071245.1 Deltaproteobacteria bacterium ADurb.Bin026 | reverse complement strand
TTAATATTCACCAATATACCATATTTATCATATAGTTACAAGACATTTAAGGATAATTTACCGTGCAAAGGTCTTTACTCAGGAAAAACTGCTCAATAGGTTCTGCAGCCGCCTTTCCGCTGACGGGTATATCTTTATGGGGCATTCCGAAACGATCCTCGGCATGTATGTGCCCCTGGCGCAGGTAGCCCCGACTGTATACCGGAAACTGCGATAATATAAGGAAGACCATGAACAACAAGATTAAAGTTCTTATCGTTGACGACTCGGCCGTAGTAAGACAGGCAATGCGGGATATTCTCTCTTCCGATCCCCAGATAGAGGTAATAGGGGTAGCCACAGATCCCTACATTGCTGTTGAGCGTATAAGAGATGCTGTCCCCGATGTAATTACCCTCGATGTGGAAATGCCCCGCATGGACGGCATCACCTTCCTTCAGAAACTTGACACAAATTGTTCAGGGAGAAGTAGATTAAGTTTGATAGACGGAAGGAGGATAACGCCATATGATCGTAGATGAGCAAACCTGCCGGATATGGAAAGAAAAACTGGATAATCTCTGCATAGACCTCCATGCGCTGAGCACTTCCACAGAGAATGAGTTTCTCTCCATCGGGGCTGACCTGAATAACTTCTATGCCCGTGCCTGGGACATCTCAAAGATGTCGTCGTCGCTTGTCTCCTCCATGTCGGAAACTGAATTGGCTATGGTAGTGGCAAGCTTCAGGGATCTCCTTGACCGTATGAACCATTACATAAGAGAGGCTGAATCAGGATTTCGGAACGGAACAGAAATCCTCAACGATATTAACCAAAGTATCGATAACATCTATAGGCCTATGGCGAGTTTTAAGAAGATCGTTAAGATACTCAGGATATTAAGTATCTCAACGAAAATTGAGAGCGCACAAATCAACAATTACACAAATGGCTTTGTTACTATAGCAGATGATGTTGAGAAGCTGGCGACACTCATTCAATTCAAATTTGCTGATATCATATCCAGTGCAGAGTCGCTGAAGACGTCAATTGAGCAGACACACAGGCGGATTTCTCTTTTGAAAAATAAACGGGGCGACAAGGATAAAACAATCCTCGAGAGCACCCGGGCAACCCTGACGCTGCTTGCACAAAAAAATGAACTCTCATCACGGACGGCCCGCAAGATATCTGCTGAACTCGAGTCTGTTTCCGGCAACATAGGGGAGGTTGTTGCTTCTATGCAGTTCCATGATATTACTAGGCAGCAGGTTGAGCACGTAGAGGAGGCGCTCCATAAAGTGAGCATAGGTCTGGCCGATGAAAACCCGGATATAGAAAAGATTATTCAGGAGACAGGGATCGTATGCGAGCTCCAGAAGGCCCAGTTGGCGGACGCACAGGAAAAATTCACCCATGCCGTGGGGAGTATTATGGACAACCTGACAGGTATTGCAGACAATATTGCCGAACTGTGCGAAGATGTCAAAAAGGTTGCCGGCACCGAAGACGAAGTATCCTCGTCGTTTTTTTTACGAATAGAGTCGGGGGTGTCTTCCATGATGTCCTCACTCAGAGAAAATAATGAGGCGATCAGAGAATTATACGGCACAATGGAAAATCTTATTAAAACAGTGGGTAGCATGTCCCAATTCGTGAGCGACATAGAAGATATCAGTATGGAGATTGAGCTGATTGCATTGAATGCCCGCGTGAAATCGGCACACACAGGTTCGGAAGGAGCTCCGTTAGGTGTTATTGCAGAGGCAATACAGAAATTATCCGTTGATGTCCGGATACAGAAAACAGAAATATCAGATGAACTTCAGAAGATTATTTCAAAAGCTGAAAGCCTGCATCAGAATATAAATGCCAGCACACAAGAACAAACGACAGAAACGGGCAGCATGCTTTCGGATCTCAATACCCTCACTGAAAGGCTTCGTATCACAAATGAAACAATCACAGCTCTCCTCAAGAAGATAGAGAAAGGAGGACGGGAACTTGCCAACCACATTAACAATACACTGTCCGGCATACATGTGAACGACCTTTTTACCGGGCGGATCAATAAAGTCCTTTCTGTTCTCGATTCGATTGTATCTGAAGCGCTGGAGCTTATGCCCGGGATGGATTTCCAGATGAACGTTAAGACGCTGAAACATATGGAAAACAAATACACTATGCAGAGTGAGCGAAGAATTCATCATTCTCATGCAATAATCGACCCAAACAGGGGCATAAAAAGGTATGTTGAAAAAAACAGCATACCATCCGAAAAAGATCTGGGAGATAATGTTGAGCTGTTTTAATAAACTGATTCATTAGTGTCCGGTAAAACTATATATAAAAGTACGGCCCTTTATACTTATATGATAATAAAGCCACCAAGCCCAAACCCTGCAAGGAGGAGCAGGCCATGAATAAAGTATATATCCTATTTGCAGAATTGTTGACGTAGTAAAACACCCATGTTAAAAGATTTTACTGTTAAAATCAGGAGGAATTGTACAATGAGTGACGAAATAAGGAAGAGAACGCAGAATACGGCAAACAAGCTTTTCGGCAATGGCATAAAGATGGACCCGCCCTACCTCACATGGAAGGAATTCGACAGAGATCTCGCCAATGACCTTTCCATGTTCATTACCGGCAACCTTTACTCCCGCACGGTTTTAACGCTTCCCGAAAGGCAGATGGCTGCCTGCGCCATGCTTGCTGCGCTCGGAGCAGCGGAAGAACTGAAATTACATGTGAATGCCGCTCTTAATGTGGGCTGCGACCCGAAAAAGCTTGCCGAGGTTTTCTTCCAGTTGGCCCCGTATGGAGGTATGCCATTGGTCAACAAAGCGCTGGAGGTATACCGTGATGTCCTCAAGGGAAGAGGGGAATGGGAGAGTTTTTGTAAAGGGGAATAGCCCTTAGAATTCTGATCACTCCATCGCCATTATTTCCTGCAGCATTTCGCCCAGCCTTGCTTCCTCGCTCTTATCCGCATACTGGGGTCTTTCTATATCCGGGAACAGGCTGAAGATTCCATTTACAATCACTTCCGCATGCGGAGGACACCCGGGCAAATGGATACCGCATTCTGCATTATGCTGCTGACAGATACCCATAAAAATGTTCGTTTCATCAAGGTTTATTTCATGCCGGTGAACGGGACCGAGGTAAATGTTGACTTTATTGTTGAATGGCCGGTCAATAAGCAGTCTTCTTTCATTGGCAGGGTCAGGCCTTCTCAACTTGCTTAACCCAACTTCATGATCCCATAAATAAAGCTCTATAGAATCAGCTACTTACCCTTACCATATGTCTTGTTTAGG
>MWEV01000012.1 GCA_002071245.1 Deltaproteobacteria bacterium ADurb.Bin026 | reverse complement strand
CTGTGGTTTTGATGGTGTAATCGATAGGTGCTATCACGGACATCAATGTTCATTCCGGAAGGCACAGAAAGAGGGCTTGAGCATTACAATTGCCGAGACAGAAAAAGATTGGAAAGAATATTATGACGTTTATTTGGATTCACTGAGGCGTTGGGGTGAATCAGCACTCTCAAAAATAGAATGGGATTTTTTTCAATTGCTGTTTAGTTTTAGTTCTCCAAACATTAGGCTGTGGCTGGTACGTGATGGCTCTGTTGTGATTGCAGGGGGACTATGTTTTTATGCAAAAAAACACCTTGTTTGCTGGCATGCAGCCAATCTTGAGGCATACTTCTCTAAAAGGCCTATGAACTTTCTGTTTATGGAAATTATGAGAGATGCATGTGCCAATGGTTATAAATGGTTTGATTTTAATACAAGCGCACATCTTGAAGGGGTGAAAACCTTTAAAAAGAGGTTTGGAGCAAGCGAGCTGAAATGCAATGTATTATATAAGAAAATAAAGCCTATACAGGGCTACATTTCATTAAAGAGTTTTTACAAAAAAATATTACATTAATGATCAAATTGCCAAAATTGGCTTACTTATATTGGTTTGATAGTAAACCAATTGTATTATGTTGACAGTACCGAGAATTTTCTATAGAAATAACTGAGATTGGCGCACAAAATAGAAAACAAAAGTCTTACTTCATTCTTGATAGTCTTGATGATAATAATGCTGGCGGCAGTGGTGCTCTATTGCGATCGTATAAGTGCATCAAACCTCTTTTATACACCAGACAGCACCGAGTATGCGATTGCAGCCCACCGCTTTGCTACTGCCGGCGAATACAAAATACCCATAGAAAACAGATGGTTGCCGCCTCATTATCCACCATGGTTTTCCATTCTCGTATTGTCACCAGTATATTTGCTTTTAGGAACCGAGATAGGAAATGCAATATATCCAGTTACCATTTTTGGCATTGGTGGAATCATAATAGCATTTCTTCTCGGCAAAAAAATAGGCGGTAACTGGGGCGGGATTTTTGCATCTTTTGCTGTTTTGGCATTACCGCTGTATCGTTATTGGAGCAAACATGTTATGACAGATGTACCGGCTACAGTATTGATGCTCGTGGCATGCCTATTATACTTATGGTTTCGAAATAGAACCGATACAAGGTCTCTTGCATACCTGCTGCCCGGAATAATTACAGCAGTAGCTGCTTTATTCCGGCCTGTGTGTACGGCAGCAATCTTGCCATTTTTGGTGTTTGCGGTAACTTACCGTGGTTTGGCCTTGGCGCTTCGTAAGCTTGTTTTTTTGGTCACACCGCTTGTAATTGCGGCCACGGTTTCTCTTACTTATAATACATCAGTTTTTGGCTCCCCATTCCGCAGCGGTTATCACTTCTGGATGCCAGTGCCTTTTGATTTCGTGCATCTTACCTTTTCACTATCAAACATTTACACTAATTTAATAGCACTTTTACAAAGCCATGCAGTGTTACTGGTGTGTGCGGCATGTGCGGTGTTAGCTATAGAATGCCGGATAAACAACATGAATACCAAGCAACTACCATTTTCTCCCGATATACGCTGGGTAGTGGAATTCGTAATCTTGGGAACCGGGCCGATCGTGCTCTTTCATCTATTATACTTTTATCTGGATCCACGCTTCTACTTAGCTCCAATAGTATTAACAGCAATTATAACTGGCGGTATAATTGGTAGCTGGTTAAAGAAAAAACCGCGTTTGGCGCTTGGGGGGGTTATTGTCCTTGCTTTGTTGTTTATAATAATTAACTTTTTTATAACATTAAAATATTTGCTTAAACCTGATCAGCCATCATATAAAAGATTTACCGTCGAAGAAATTCTTAAATACACTCCCAAAAACGCATGGATTATTTCCGGAATCGAGCCAGTTTATCTCGAATATCTTGTGGCAAAACAGTCTCAACGTCGCATTGTGCCAATTTCCCGTAATATTGAATACACTAACAAGGTCATCGCACCAGAAAAGATCTCGTCTCTATATCCTCCACCTAAACGTTGGGATGATGTCCAGCGCAATGCACTGCTGCGTGCCGGCGCAAAGGAAGCAGTTTTCTTTGTTGCTTCGGAACAGCTTGACTCCATCGCAACTCAGCTTATTCAAGGCACAAAAGTTTTTATTGCAACAACAAATATCAAAATTGAAGACCAACAGATTTTGGACGAATTAAAAAGAAGATTTCTTTTTATCCCTCGCTCTGCAACTCTGTTTGAACTGAAAATGCCCTCTGTGCCAACATAAGTGAGACACTTTCCACCAGATAGTTTAGACTATAAGGGCGGAAAGGAGAAATAGAATGAAAGAGAAAGATTCAATAGCAGCAGAAAGCAGCAAAACAGATATCAGGGCAGTTCCCGATCCTGAAGTACCTGAAAAAGCAGTACGCCGTAAGTTTACGGCGGCATATAAGCTCCGTATCGTCAAAGAAGCACAGACATGTACCACATCGGCCATTTTTTCCGAGCGTATAGAGCTACCACTGGTTTTGCCGTAAGATCGAAATACACGGTAAATCAGAACAGCAGTGACCACAGCAGCAACAAGTATCCAGAACATGGTCATCATCTACCCTCAAAGGTAAAATAAATTCCATAGCCGGCGGCAGTGAAAATTCCATAGCAGGAATTCTCTAAATCAGGCTTATTAACCTGATATAATCCCTCCTTGATTATTACATCAAGGAGGGAAAATGCTGGAGGCGGCAATGTACACAACGATAAAGACACTATGGGAATTGGGACATAATAAAAGCGAAATAGCCAGAACAACCGGCCATGACTGGAAAACCGTGGACAAGGTAATAAGTGATATCAAAAAGGGAATCTATAGTCCCCATATGAAAGAAAGAGAAAGCATTTTAGACCCGTATAAAGAAAGGATACTCAGTCTGTTGGAAAAAGACTTAAGCGCTGTAAGAATACATGAAGAACTTATAGCAACAGGTTTTGCCGGTTCCTATTCGGTGGTAAAGCAGCATGTCGGTGAATTAAAGAAGAGAGAAGATATATTTGTACGGATACATACCCTGCCCGGTGAAGAGGCCCAGGTTGATTTCGGCTATGTCGGCAAAACAAAGGACAATGAAGGCAAATTAAGAAAAACATGGGTCTTCAACATGAGGTTAAGTTACAGCAGATTCGATTATTATGAAAAAGTCTATAATCAGAAGGTAGAGACCTTTATCCTATGCCATATACGTGCCTTTGAATATTTTGGAGGCATACCTCAGATAGTAAAAATAGACAACCTCAAAGCAGCTATCCTTGAAGCCAACTTCTATGAACCTGTATATCAGAGGATGTATAAGGACTTTGCCGATTACTATGGATTCAAACCTCTTCCCTGTAGAATATATCATCCCAATGATAAAGGAAAAGTTGAATCGGGCATACAGTATGTAAAGGGCAACTTTTTTAAAGGCAGAACATTCCGGGATGGCGGGGATTGCAACAAAAAGCTCTCGGAATGGACAGATAAGGCAAACAGGAGGATACACGGCACTACAAGAAAAGTTCCTCTTGAAGTATTTGAATCGGAAGAAAAAGGCAAACTTCTACCACTGCCTGAATCACCCTACCGTCTGGTAAAAGTAGGCAGCCGCATTGTATATCACGACTGCCATGTATTTGTTGATTACAACTATTATTCCGTTCCTTTTGAATATGTGGGCAAAGAAGTGGAAATAGAAACAAGCGATACCCTGATCAGGATTTATTATAAAGGCAACAGGATCGCACTGCATCCGAGAAAAGATGGAAGGGGCGGATTCGTCACCGATCCCTCTCATTATCCTGAATATAAGCAATACTCGGAAACACAGTGCCAGGAGGAATATGAGAGAAAAATGGCTCAGATAGGAGTTTTTGCACTGCAACTGTTCTTTCTGATCCTGGAAGAGCAGAAAAACTACTGGGGTAAACCGGTAAAGGGAATTCTATCTCTTACAAAAAAGTATCCGAAAGATATTGTGGATCTGGCATGTAAAAGGGCTCTTGCCTATAGGGTTTATCACTATCATACGGTAAAGAGAATATGTGAAAACGGTTCTTACACTCTTCCCGTTGAGGTTACATTATGAATATAGTAAGACAGAGACTAAGAGATTTTAAACTATCCGGTATTTATAATTCTCTGGATGAAAGAATCAACTATGCGAAAGAGAAAAACCTGTCCTACCTGGAAGTCATAGAGCTTCTTTTGGAAGATGAGGCAAACAACAGGAGAGACAACAGTTATAAAAAAAGACAGGGCAAATCGAAACTTCCCTATTACAAGACCATAGAAGAATTTGACTTTGCCTTCCAGCCTTCCATAGACAAAAGAACAATTAATGACTGTGCGACCTGCCAGTTTATAAAAGAAAAGAAAAATATAGTTTTCATAGGAGAACCGGGCACGGGGAATTATGCAAAGTAATCAGTTATGTAAAGTTGAGCACAAAACTATCTGAAATAACAAGCTTTACAATGGAATTTCTTTCCATAATCCTTCACGATGGATGTGATGCTTGCGCATCCATCAAATTGAAGGAGGGCTTTTATGAATCAGGGAAGATCCATCAGGAACCTCGTATCAGAGGTATTGGCACAACTTGAAAGATTAAACTATTCAGAAAACACGCGCACCACCTACCGACGATTTTATAACCGATTGGTCAGATTTGCCGATAGTGCAGGCGAAAGGATTTATTCAGAAGGTCTGGGTAACAGATTCCTGCAGATGAACTATAAGTTTGATATGAACAGCTACAAGGCTTCTTTGCACTACTCTTTCAGAAACGAGACCCGTTTTATGCGTGTTCTGGGAGATTACCAATTGCATGGTGCTATTCTTAGACGGAGAACTACCAGGATTCCTTATAAAAGGACGCCCCAGTTTGAAGAAGCATTGAAGGGTTACTACAAAGAATGTGTGCAACGGAACTACTCTGAATCAGGGATGCGGTCACGGGTCTATCGAACAGAGTTATTCATTGATTACCTGGATGATCACGGGATAACTTCTTTTTCTTCACTGAACTGCCATCACCTGTCGGAATACATAAGAACCACCGCAGGTTATCACAGAAAATCCATTTCAGCCATTCTGACAACGCTGAGATCGTTTTTAACATTTCTATATCTTAAAGGCTACCACGAAAAAGACCTGTCGGGTAACGTACCAAAACTGAAACAGCCCCATTATCCCGGAATTCCGAGCACCTTAAAACCTGAAGATGTTAGGCGCCTTCTCATGTCAGTGGACAGGGGCAACCCCAACGGCAAAAGAGATTATGCCATTCTTTTAATGGTGGCAAGGCTGGGCATGAGAATAAAAGATATTAAAGAAATAAAGCTGAACAACCTGAACTGGGCAACCAAAAGTATCGACATTGTACAGCACAAAACAAAGCAGAGGACAAGCTATCCCATACTTGACGATATCGGCTGGGCCATAATAGACTACCTTAAAAATGGCAGACCTAAAACCGAATCGCCCCATCTTTTTGTCCGTCACAATGCACCGTTTGAAGCCTTTGGAACCAATGCCAACCTGTATAACATTATCACCAAATACACTCGTCTTGCCGGTATCAAACTCAGGACAGGCGCTTCACACGGGATGCATTCCTTAAGACATACCCTGGCCGGGATTCTCCTGGAGCAAGGAACTCCGCTACCTGTGATATCGGAGATATTAGGTCATATGAGCACCATATCCACCGGCATTTATCTGAAGATTGACTATGAAGGGCTGTTAAAGTGTGCCCTTGATCCTGATGAGGTGTTCCAACATGACTAATACCTATACCAGTGTTTTTGCCGATATAATAAAAGGGTTTGTATTAGAAAGACAGGCATTGGGATATAAATATCAAAAACAAGCGGCTTCCCTTAAACGTTTCGACAAATTCTGCATCGAGAGAGGCCACTGTCAGTTATGCCTGTCCCGGGAACTGGCCATGGAGTGGGCTGAAAAAAGGCTGTTTGAGTCTGACGATGCAAAAAACAGGAGGATCAGGCTCGTTCGCATGCTGGCCAGATATATGGTCAGATTGGGATATTATGCATACATATACCCGAACCATGTCGGTTTGAGCCATTCAAATAATTATCAACCCTATCTTTTTACTGAAGCAGAACTTGCCGGATTTCTTGGCCGGGTAGATCGATGTCTGCCTGTAAAAAGCAGCCCTTATCGCCATCTTATCCTCCCTGTGCTTTATAGAATGCTGTATGGATGCGGGCTTCGCGTATCTGAAGCACTTAACCTGACTGTAGGGGATGTAAATACGGAAGAGGGGATATTGACCATCAGAAACGGCAAGTTCCACAAGGACAGGATTGTCCCCATGAGTCCGTCTCTTGCCGAAAAGTGCCGCATATACATGGAGGCAATGCACCCGGTTAGACAGCCTGAACATGTTTTCTTTCCATCTACTCACGGTGGTCAATACTCCGAAAAAAGAATCTATGACTACTTCCGCAGATTTCTCTGGGAGGCAGGGGTCTCGCACGGCGGTAGAGGCAAGGGGCCGCGCCTTCATGACCTTCGCCATACGTTTGCCGTTCACTGTTTGAAAAGCTGGGTGCGAAGCGGCACTGATCTCACCGTTGCCCTTCCTTATCTGTCCACCTATCTCGGACATACAGGGCTCAAAGGTACCCAGCATTATCTGCGCCTCACGGCAGAACTTTACCCTGATATTGTAGTAGCCATGGATAAAAAGTTCGGATATCTCCTTCCAGGAGGTGACCAGTGAAAACTACAGATTTTGCCGGATACCTGACAGGTTACCTGAGCGTTTATCTGCCGGGCATAAGAAACTTAAGCCCTCACACCATTGCCTCATATCGGGATACCTTCAAGCTTTTTTTGACCTTTTGTCAGGATGAAAAATACATTTCCCCTGAATGTTTAACTCTGTCCCATATTGATAATGATCTGGTACTTGAGTTCATGACTTGGATCGAAGCTGCCCGCAAGTGTAGTATTGCCACCCGCAACCAGCGTCTGGCAGCCATCCATGCCTTCTTCCGCTATGTACAGGCTGAAATGCCTGAAAGACTCTTGATGCACCAGCGGATACTGGCCATCCCGCTGAAAAAAACAGGGAAGCCGGCAATATCATACCTCACAACAGAGGCGCTGGAGTCTATCCTGAAACAGCCTGACAGGAATACCCCTGCCGGTCGCCGGGACCTACTGGTTCTTACAGTGCTCTATGACTCCGGCGCAAGGGTCAGCGAGCTGACTGATCTTCTGGTCCGTGATGTCCGTTTAGCACAACCCTCAACCATTACCCTTAAGGGGAAAGGACGGAAGGTAAGACATGTTCCGCTCATGAGCAGGACAGCTTCTCTACTTGGAGATTATCTGGAAGAAAGACAGCTCACCGCTGATTACAGATTGGATCACCCCCTGTTCTTTAATAGCCGCTGCCAGAAACTGACACGGGCAGGAATATCATACATTATCGACAAATATATAGAGGATGTCAGAAAACAAAGCAACATCCTTTTGCCGGATAAGGTATCGCCACATGTCTTCCGTCACACCAAGGCTATGCATCTTTTGCAGGCAAATGTGAATTTGGTTTATATCAGAGATTTTCTGGGTCACGCCAGCGTTACCACAAGTGAAATCTATGCCAGGGCGGATGACCGGATAAAACGTCTGGCACTGGAGAAGGCTTACTCACCTTCAGTTGTTGATGATGTGCCTGCCTGGCAGGAAGATAAGGATCTTTTGAACTGGCTCCAGCGGCTCTGTCGATAGCTGTATGCTTATGTAAAGTTAATCGGGCGCAGGCAGGCCAATACCGCCTGTTTACGCCTGCAACTTTGCATAACTGATTACTTTGCATAATTCCCCTTATGTAAAGCTTTACATAAGGGGAAAACCCATCTATCCATCGGCATAGGCATAAAGGCACTTCAAAAAGGATAT
>MWEV01000011.1 GCA_002071245.1 Deltaproteobacteria bacterium ADurb.Bin026 | reverse complement strand
ATCCTTTACCAGCCTGGTCATCCTTTCTGACTCACTGTTTATAACCTTTAGAAAATTCAAGGTATATTCCTTGTTATCCAATGCTCCGTCAAGTAGGGTTTCGGTATAGCTCCTGATTGTAGTAAGCGGTGTTCGCAGCTCGTGAGAAACATTGGCCACAAATTCCTTGCGCATTTTATCCAGCTTTTCCTGTTCGGTTACATCCTGAAGCACCAGCATGGCGCCTTCAGCCTTATTATGTTCATTTATTATCTGCACTACACTGATTTTTATTATGAGGTTGTTTATGCTTAAAATATTGTAATTATTATCACTATCATTAAGAATATCGTTGAAGGTTATCCCAAGATCCAGCTTCTCTGCGGCATCGTCGAAATTCCTGTTATAAAGGTCTTCCTCCCGGATATTGAAAATCTTATAAGCGGCAGGATTTGCGTGTATTACTACCCCTTCGGCATTTACAGCTATTATTCCGTCGGTCATGTTTGTAAGAATTGCTTCAACCTTGTTCTTTTCCCTGGACATCTCATCCAATGTGCTCTTCAGCCTCACCGTAAGATAGTTGAACATTTCGGTCAGCTGGCCTACCTCATCTCTGGATTTTACGGCTATTGTCTGCCCAAAATCCCCCTTTGCCAGTCTCTCAGCCTTTGAAGTTACTTCTTTGATGGGACCTGTAAAAGTCCTTGACAGCAGATTGCCCAGAAGCGCAGTTATGCATAGTGCCAAAATAGTCGCACTGGTAAGTATTTTATTGATGCTCATTATGTTTTCTTCAATACCGGATAAATCTGCACTGATATATATTGCCCCGGCTACATCATTATTAGAGGAAATAATAGGCACGGCAATACTCATGAGATATTTTGAGTTATCAACGGGCCATGTGATTTCCTGTGCTTGGTCTATAGCTTCCTCCACTATCCAGAGCCCCAGGAGGTCAAGATCATCCACAGCTCCTTCATAATTGGTCTGGCTGGCTGTAAAGCCCCCGTTTTCATACACAAAAACAGCCCTTACCTGCTTACCCTGGCCTACAAACCAATTTGACACAATCTCCTGAATATTAGACGCTCCCCCTATTTTGTCCTTCAGATTGTCAGCCAGATAATAGCCCCTTGTGATAATAGTATCTGTCATGCTGTCAATCTGTTCCTTTTTTATAGCTTCGGTGATGAATACGCCTACTATGGACATTGCAAGCCATACCAACAGGAAGGATATAATTACAAGCTTCCATTGGATGCTTTTAAACATCTATTAAATCCTCCTGAAGTAATATCCTACGCCCCTCTTTGTCTGCACATACACGGCATTGCTCGGGTCATCCTCAATCTTCTCTCTCAGTCTTCTTACCGTAACATCAACAGTCCTTACATCCCCGTAGTATTCATAACCCCAGACCTCTTCCAGAAGCGTTTCCCTTGAAAAGACCTGTTCGGCATGAAGTGCCAGATATCTCAAAAGCTCAAATTCTCTTAGAGTAAGCTCCAGTACGGTATCATCCTTGCGGACCTCGTATTTGTTCAAATCAATTATCAGATTGCCTGATTTTACAACCTGCCCGCTGCCTTCCAAACCGGAATTAAGGAAATTGGCCCTTCTTATGTTGGCCTTGACTCTGGCCATAAGCTCCCGCACGCTGAAGGGCTTTGTCATATAGTCATCCGCACCCAGCTCCAGGCCCAGAACCTTGTCCACTTCCTCTTCCTTTGCCGTAAGCATTATTATCGGAGTGCTGACATTCTCCCTCAGCTTCTTGCACACAGTAAAGCCATCCATTATAGGAAGCATAATATCAAGTATAATAAGATCCGGTTTATGCTCGTAGGTCATGTTCACAGCCTGTTGTCCGTCTTCGGCCACAAATACCTTGTACCCTTCCTTCTCCAGGTTGAATTTTATGATATCTGAAATTGGCCTTTCATCATCTACCACAAGAATTCTTCTGTTTTCCATCAAAATACACCACCCCATTAATATATAGAAAAATGTGACACAGGTAACGCATAACACTGAAAACACCGAAATCCACAGAATTCACTGCGGGAAAAATAAAATCAGCCGTGTCCTCCGTGTTAAATCCGTGTGTTCCGTGATACCCGTTCCATAATACCCATAAGGAATACCCTGAATATCTCGTGTCCGAAGAATGCGACAAAGTCGCATTCTTCTTACACATATTTTACTACTTATGCTCCTATTACGCAACAAGTCAGGTTTTTCCGGCGGATACAGTACAAAAGGACGTTAGTACTAACATCAATTAAGGACCATTGTCCTATTAAAATAAGGCCTGTACCTTATACTAATTTTGGAAAGAGTAATATAAAATGTAAACATCTCAACAATATGTTTTATATCCCCCCGGATATAAAGAAGGCGGTCTTTTATGTCCCCTCCCATAGGGACATTTTGTGAACCGTGGTAATTTGGCGAGGCAGACAGCAGATTAAGCTGTCTGCCTTTGCCGTTGTTCGGCTATTTTCTCGGCTTCTTCGGCGAAGGTACCGATGACGCCGATGTCACGGTAGTGGATTATAACCTTCTGCTCCGACGTTCTTGAGTATCGTTCAGCCCGTTCTCCGACCTCAATCTTCTCTATGAAGAGGTTGAGCAGCTCGCCGCTTAGCTCATTAATCTCTGTATACCTTTTCGCTTTATCAATGAACCGGGTGACGTTGGCGATGGAGTTTTGCAGTTCCTCAATGCGCTCTGCTGTTTTAGGAATGCGCTCTTTCAGATTTTTTTGCTCTGTGTTGTAATCACCGGACAGCATTCTGAACTGCTCGTTGGTTACTTTGCCAAGAACATTGTCCTCATATAAGCGTTTGAATAAGGCGCTGAGCTCGGTGTCCCTGCGGCGCATCAATTCCAGTTCTCTTTGGAGCCGTTCAATCTCACGCCGGGTTTCAGCGTTGTTTTTCTGGTTTATATACTGTATGAATAACGCCTCCTGCTGCCGCGCGAAGTGAGTTACTCTGAGCAAATCGTCCAGCACGATCGCCGCCAAGTGGATTTCCCGAAGGTAATGGGCGCTGCACTCTTCCTTGCCGAACTTCTTGTAAGTGGAACACATGAAGTTGTTTTTTACAGCGTTCATGGTATGCGCCCGGTGGAGAACCATCGTTCCTCCACAATCGGCACAGTGGACTAAACCGGAGAACATATTCTGCTCTACCATGTTTGCTCTGCGCCGTTTGTGAGTCCTGATATCCTGTACGATATCCCAAGTTTCTTTCATTACCAATGGTTCATGGGTGTTCTCGAACCGAAGCTGCTCGGACTCAGGTCGATAAATGCGCTTTTTGTTCTTGT
>MWEV01000010.1 GCA_002071245.1 Deltaproteobacteria bacterium ADurb.Bin026 | reverse complement strand
GTTTAAATATTGCTTTAAGAACTTTAAATTATAAGAAAGTTCATCTGTAAAAACAGTCCTCCTTTTCCCGGAAAATCCATATTGCCTTAAAAAATCAAAAAGGTATTCCTTGCCTTTGGCAATTGAATAGAGAGGATTGTTTTGAATTATCTTTCTCCAAAGGGTTTTGTTAATGGTATCTTTTTCATGCACATCTAATTTAATAAACTCAATCTGCATATTGTCGAATTTGGTATGCAGCAAAGTGTAAATATCAGAGCCAGTATCAAGATAGAAATCCAGTTTCCTGTTGTATGCAGCTATACTTTCAAGTCTGTTGCTATCTATCGCATTCCTTACTGCTGCTGCAAAAGATATATATCCAAGATAGTGTTGCTTCCCAATATATGAATAAAGTGGGGCAAACCATTTCATTTCAGTTTTTATTTGTCTGTTGATTTCGATAGATACATTTTTATCCAGATCGTCTAATAGATTATCTATAAATTCAGCAACATAGCTTTTATTCAAAATGGTTTTATCATCACTTAAAAAAGAACTCAGGCACCGACAGTTCAAGCCATAATTTTCTTTTAAATAAACATCTATACCTGAGTGAGTAGAAAAAAGAATGCAACCGGAAGCTAAACCATTTTCGATACAATGGACAGCATCTTCAACCGAATTGAGTATTATAGCCTTTTTCATCTCTTTTCGGGCGCTTTATAAGTACCTGTTTTGTAAACCGATTCGAGCTGAAGCCCCAATTTTCTCGCAAGCTCTTGCAGGCCATTTGTTACCAAGTCAACAAATTCATCATCCGACATTGACGTCAGATTGATATGGAAATCCTGCCTATCACCTATCCTTGAAAGATATTCAATTTCATCATTGATATGCCCTTTATCCTTTGCCCATTCATATATGGGTGTACCTGGTAAGGGCAGCAAAAAACCTACACTCGGGTAAATATTGCATTCTTCACATACATCAAGAGTACGCTTTATCGTTTCCGGTGTCTCCTGCGGATACCCAAAGACAATACTGGTTAGTGGGGTCACGCCTCCTTCCCATAGGGCTTTTGCCTGTTCAACAAATTGTGATACACGCAATTTCTTATTCATGGCAATAAGTATTTCAGGGCTTGCACTCTCTAGTGAAAATGCCAGATTATCACAGCCAACGTTTTTCAGTTCTCGTATCAATCCGACATGCTCCATTTTCAACAAATCCCCCCTAACAGGGGCATCCCAACTGAATTGAAAATCGAGTCCGTTCAATTCATCTACCAGTAATTCAACGCTTTTGATGCTGGGAAAGGTTAGTTCATCCCAAAAAGATATAAAATCGCAGTTGTATTTATTGTGGAGTCTATTAATTTCTTCGACAATCTTTCCAGCGGAATATTTCCTGTATTTTTCACCTTTAAACACATGATAACAGAATGTACATCTGTAAGGACATCCCCTGGCAGAATTGAGTGGGAACGAGATGACATTATCTCTGGAAAAAACATTAACATTCGCTGTTGAATACTCATAGTATTTATCCAGATCAAACAGTTCCCAGTCTGGAAACCCTATATCATCAAGTTTAGGTATAACAGAACGCTTAAGCGTATAAACTATCTTTCCATTTCTATTAAAGGCAATTCCCTGAACTTCTTCAATATTTTTACCGTTTTCAATAGCCTTGAGTAATTCCACAATGGTGACATCTCCTTCGCCCATCACCGCTATATCAACCTTTGTGTTTTGCAGAAGGATCTCCGGCACTGATGTTGCTACAGAATTTCCTGCAATAACAGTCGATACTGGATTCACGGTTTTTATAATCTCTGCGATCTGTCTCACAAGCCTAAACCCCGTAACTATACATCCAAAAGCATAGACATCGTACATTGTCTTGCCAAGCATATCCTCGAGGTCCTGCATCGACAGGTCATTAATATCCATATCAATCAAATCAAACTCAAAACCAGCCCTTTTGACTGCCGTCATTATATATGCAAGTCCAACGGGTAATTGTCTCCTTTTTGCATCCGGACGAAGTGAAGGGTTAATAAATACAATTCTCATTTCTCTGACCTGCCAATCCCTTGCCGAGTACATATGCAAGGTTATTTAAAATACTGCTCATACCAAAGATTAAGATTTATATATTGCCAGAAAAACATATAATGGTTTCTGCCGTTCATGTGTTCATCAAAAAGGTCTTTTACCCTGTTGATTGAGTATACTTCTGTATTCATAAAAGATTTTGAAGAAATAACATCCTCAAGTTGTTTTTTGTTTTCATTTCTTATCCATTCATCGAAAGGCGCATTAAAGCCCGTTTTATCCTTCCTGAGCCTTACCTTGTCAGGCATAATCCCCTTCATTGCCTCACGCAGAAGCCATTTTCCTAGGCCGTCCCTGATTTTATATTTATTATCAAGCTTGAATGAAAATTCAGCCAGCCGGTAATCCAGGAATGGTAAGCGGTTCTCTATTGAAAACGCCATCATGTTGCGGTCTTCAGCCCTCAAAGAAGGGGGAACGGTTTCATAAAACAGTTCAAGATATAAACGTCGTACAAGATCCCCTTTGAATGGGGAATAAAAAATGCTGCTAATTGGATATTGAAGCATACCAGGCGAAAGGGCAGAAAGATATTGTGAGTATTTATCCACTTCCATGTTGCTGTTGTTGCGAAGTTTTTCTATATATTCCCTTTCTCTATCGTATTCGTTTACCGGACGATTATGATTATGCAGCCATAGGTTAAATTCCCCAGAGTCGTCTTCACCATTCATCCGCATGTCACTGAAATTATAATGGTAATGATCCCAATAGCCGGCAAGTAGTTCGTCTCCGCCATGTCCCGTCAGAACAACGGGCACATGATATTGAGAAATTTGCCTGGTGATAATATAGTTTAAATACCACGTAACCGTGCATACCGGTTCGTCATGAAAATTGAGCATCTCTTTTAGCGTGGGGAACAATGCACTAGCGTCAGGGTAAATAAATCTCGATTTAACACCGGTATGTTTTATGACTTCTTTGATGTATTCAGATTCATCATAATATCCTTCCCCTGTGATTCCTGAGAATGTTATAAAATCATTATTCTGTGAGGCGGCAACGCACGTTATCGAACCAGAGTCGAGCCCCCCACTCAGCATACATCCTACAGGGACATCGCTTCTCAGACGTATTTTCACCGCATCTTTCAGAAGCCACCTGAACTGTTCCACAGTTTCACCTTCGGACATTGCAACTCTTAGCAACAACACCTCTTTAAGATCCCAATATTTATGAACTGAGATGTCACCTGTTTTCTGAAAAATCATGTACGTGCTTTTGGGAACTTGAAATATATCTTTAAAAAAACTCTCATTATCACAATCAACATATCTATAATGACGACCTGCATAATCAGCCACTTTCTTCATATTCATCGCTTTGCTTACAGCAGGATGCATCAATATTGCCTTAATCTCAGATGCAAAGAGCAAAAAATCACTATTCTTAAAATAATAAAGGGGCTTCTTCCCAAAACGATCCCTTGACAGTATAATGTTGCCGGTTCTCATATCATAGATACCAATAGCCCACATACCGTTGAATCTTCGAAAACAATCAGCACCCCATTCAAGATAGCTCTTCAACACAACCTCGGAATCGGTTGTAGAATTAAATTTGTATCCTTTGTCTTTAAGCTCTTCTCTTAATTCTATGTAATTATAAACCTCCCCGTTATATATCAGCCACACAAGATTCAACTCATCTGACATAGGCTGATGTCCTCGATTTGAGAGATCAATGATACTGAGTCGCCTGTGGCCAAGCCCCACAATGCCACTATCAATTTTGGTCGCATCAGCCATGTTTTTGAATGGGTAAAAGATATTGTTTTCTTTTTCCAACAAGACACATCCTGAATCATCAGGTCCTCTATGCGACATAGAATTTGTCATTGTATACAGCATGTCTTTGCTAATCAACTTGTCACTGCGATATGAGCAAAACCCAACTATTCCACACATATTCAATCGCCTCTATACAAAATATAATTGGTCAAAGATATTAAAAGGTCATTCAGTTGGTACTTTTCTAGACACAACTCTCATTGCAGATAATATTCCGAAAGAATTTTGAATAGCCGCCAAGATACCCTGAAAAAAAATCAATGTAAAGGTAAGCAGTTGGAATACAACAGAAAAGGCCACAGCGCTTGATTCATCAACAGAATATATTTTTAACGCAAGAACACAGGCAATCTGGAATATCCCAATATAACCTGGTGCAGATGGCAAAGAACTTCCTGCCTCAATAAACACGGCAAGGGTTATTGCAGCAAAAAATGGTAATTGCCATCCGAAAGCCATTATGATAAACCACACAACTATTGAGTCTATAATGAAAATAAACATACCCAAAAAACCTATTGCAACAATCCGCTTTTTGTTGCGCAGAACCTGCATGCCCTCAAATGCCTGATTATACCATAAAAGTAGTTTTTGTTTCAGACGATAGAATCTACCGTCTCCCAACCCCATGATCAAGTTCCGGCCCTTATCCCCCCAATGAACAAACACTACGACTAAGATGGTACTAACTGCAAATAAGCCAATTACGCATGTAACCGCTTTACCTCCCAGAACATTAATACTGTTTTGAGCAATCACCAACAGCATAAATAATCCCATAGATATCCCATCAGCAATTCTGTCCACTATTACGCTCGATATTGCCTGACCCATAGGAATCTTTGCAGAACGGCTTATTGTGTATATACGCAGAATTTCTCCAGTCCTAACCGGATAAATAATATTACCGAGATAACCTATGCTTGCAGCTCTCCAGAAATAAGGATAATGGTTTATCTTTAATCCGGTAATCAGGTTCCATCTCAATGCACGTCCCATAATTGCTATCGCGGTAAAAGCTAAAGCAATAAACAACCACGGCACATATATCCTCTCCAGAGTATCAAGGAATACAATCCAATCTATCCTGGAGAATATCAAAAACAAAAAGACAAGACTGATGCCAAATCCAGCTATAGCAAGCCAATGTTTTTTATTCAACAAACTTCAATCCCTTGACCTTATATCCGGTTTAACTTTTGCTTGACGTTTTTTTATCATACCTTTAATAACAAACCAGACTGCATCAATAAGCCAGGCCAATTCACTGAAAGAGCGTATTGCAAGAAAAACCTTTATCTTTTTTCCTATTGAATAGAACTCTTTATACGCACGATTATACCTTGCAAGAATATCCTCCCCCTTTTGATTTCCGTATTCATAGAATACCCTACCGTCATAAAACCCTGAGTCAATATTTTTTCTTGTGTCGATCAAAAACTTGCCCTCTGCCTCAACCATTCTAAATAGATCGGTACCCACAAATGGTATGGCCATACAAAAATTAGCTACATCAAAATCAATTTTTTTGGCAAATCTCATCGTCTGATCAAATTCTTTATCGGTTTCTCCCAAAAGACCTATTATAAAAAAACCGTAAGTTAAAAAACCTAACCTTTTAGATAAAGAGACAACCTCTTCCATTTTCTTCAGATTCAGCTTTTTATTATGTATTTCAAGCAACTTCTCATCAGCGGTCTCAACACCAAAAGCAATCTTATAAACCCCTGCTTGCTTCATCTTTACCAATATTTCTTCATCGATATTCTCGATACGCACACCTGACTGAAGATTGATAGCAAGGTTATAATTGCGTACAATTATACCATCCAAGATATCGATAAGACGCTGCCTGTTCTGGGCAAAATTGTCATCGAGAATATCTATTTGCTTGACTCCGTACTTCGCAACTAGAAAATCTATCTCGTCCAGGACATTATTTGCGCTTCGCATGGTAATCTTTCTCCCAAAGATATCTTTACTGCAAAAGCTGCACCCATAAGGACATCCTCGGCTTGTTATAATTGGAGCTATCGGTTTTTTACGACTTCTTGACTTATATGCCTTTAATTTGGGCAACAAATGCAATGCAGGAAAAGGTAGTTCATCCAGATCAACAATCCTCTTCAAATCGTTGTAACGAATGTTGCCATCTTTCAGCTTATAAACAGCACCGGATATTGTCTCATCAAATGCTGGCTTACCTGCCGAAATATTATTCATAATTCCGAGAACAGCATATTCGCCCTCTCCCTTTATGATCCCGTCACATAAAAACTCGTCTAAAAGAACCTCTGGAATAGTACTTGCCAGGGGACCGCCAAGAAGTATTAGGCTGTCTGGAAATTTTTTCCTGATTTCCGCACATAAATCTTTAGACACACTGAAAAGAAATGAATTAAGATAAATTCCTATGACAGAAGGACTCTCTTTTATCCTGTTTATGATGTCTCGGTTACTCAGGCGCTCTACATTTGCATCTATAATACAACAAACATAATTGTTTTTCTCAAGAACTGCCGCTATATAGCATAAACCGAGCGGCGGCTCCACCGTGGCATCATTGAGACCTTGCCCCACTGGAAAAGGGTTTATGAGTACGATATTCTGCATATTTTCAATTCTTCCTTAATATAATAAGCGCAAACATAGCCATTTTGTTCCATACAGGTTTAAAAATATTTTCCGCTCGGCGCCAAAAACAATAGCTCCATCCCGGTTGGAGGCTTCTTAGAGAAATACCGCCAGATATTAAGTAGAGAAAAGGCATTATTGGTTCTATTTTTTGGATCTTCCACTGTGGAAACTCGGATTCAAATATTTTTTTGTCACGCTGGAAAATAATCCAGGCTAAAGCACTGTTTGCACACGACAGTGGGCCTTTCCCTTGAAAACCCCATTCTTTTGACTCCATTTCGCAAGGCTCATGATGAAGATTCCTGTATACCCACATGGATAAAGGGGTTACCCATGGCTCAATCATTGCAATAATACCACCTTGTCTCACGCAACGGTTAGATTCCTTCAAAAAACTTTTTATATCCGTCAGGTGATGAAACACATTGGTCATAAGGATCCCGGATAATGTTTCCTCTTTGAAAGGTAATTCACACCCATCCAGCACTACATCAATTCCTGAAACATAAAATATTTCAGAAGTAATAGCATCCGGCATGATCTCCTTTAAAAATCCTGCTCCCGAACCAAGCTCCAATATACTGCCAGCAAGATCTGCTGGTAAGGAATCATCGAGAAGCGTATACCATTCCTCATAAATCTTTTTTAAAAAAATTTTTTTTTGAATAATACTGCGTCTAAGCCGTGTAGTATCCGGGTCATCTATGTTAAGCCCTTTCGTCAAAGGGTGTTGGAGCAATGATTGGAGCATCAATTTCATACAAATTTGATTCTCCAGGCTGCAAAAACAACCATCTTGAGAAGTAACCATCCATGTCTCCACCTGCTTATCTGCGTCTCCCCGTAAACACGCTCCCTATAACGTATCGGCATATCGACAATCCTCAAGTTCAATTTCGCTGCACCAAAAATAAGATCAAAGTCGCCGAATGGATCAAAGTCGCCGAAATATGACCTATTCTCCACGATCTTATTATAATTTATTTTGGTAAGGGCCTTGGTTCCGCAAAGGCTGTCCTTGAGCGGCTGTCCTAAAAGCCAGCAGAAAGCTATGCTGAAAAATTTATTCCCAAGAAGGTTGAAAAAACGCATCGCCTGTTTTTCCATCGGATAGACTAACCTAACACCGTTTACAAATTCCGCCTTTCCGTATCTTAAAGCCTCATAGAAACGCGGGAGGTCTTCTGGTGGCACCGTCATGTCTGCATCAAGTATCATCAAAATATCCCCACTTGCCTTTTCAAAACCGAGCCTTACGGCGTCACCCTTGCCTTTGCCTGTCTGTCGGAAAAGTTTGCATTTATGCAGCGAACTGTTTGCAATTGCCTTTTCAATGGTTTCGTAAGTATTGTCTTTAGAGTGACCTTCTACAAAGATTATCTCTGTTTCTCTGCCCATCTTCGGGGTTCTTTCGAGTATGCTTTCGATATTCCCCGCCTCATTGCGTGCAGGCACGATAATAGATACGCTCTTTTCCTTGTTCATTTCAGGCTCTCTCGGACTCGGACGTGCCAATATAAAATTTGTGAGGGCAAGTTTCTTGAAAGGCCACAACTTTGCGACGTAACGATTGAAAAACGATGATAAAACAGGGGTATCAAGGGGCCAGAGAACTTCCTCCCAGTGACGGATAATCTCAAAACCTGTCAAATAAAAAAGGTTGCATATGTCTTCCACGGTCAGCCAGTTTTGGGGAAGGGTTGGTGTTGCCAAGCCAAGTTTCTGTACAAGCGTCAAGGGTTGTTCCCATAAATGGCTATACAGGTTAAGAATAATCCTTGTCTCTGGTGTTGTATGCTTGGCTATCTTTTCGAAAACAGTCTGTACATCCCAAAGATCGTTGACAATATCAGACAGGATGATGGCATCGAATGTATCATTCAGATCAAGATCGTATGCATCAATGTTTATAAACCGGAGTTGGGGGTATCTTTGACTTGCTCTATTTATCATATTAATAGAAAAATCAATTCCAACCCCTATCTGCGGGCTCAAGGATGCAAGCAGATCGCCTTGTCCACAACCTATCTCAAGGATTTTTTGTCCTGGATGAACAAGAAACCTATATACCTGCTCCAATCTCCTGTGATAATAAGAACCCATGCTTTTCGAATCATCCATTCTAAGAGCAATGTCGTCCCAATGAGATTGTCTTTTCTTCTGATATCTCTCAAAAGCGTTTTGATTTGCTTTCATTTTCATCCTGTTGGAACATCGTTATATTTATTAACAATACAGACAATCGATATACATGATAAAAAAGTCAAAACAGCAATTAAAACATAAATCTTGAATTCAGGATAACAGTACTGGAACTCGACCGTATGGATACCAGGAGGAATCATAACACCTCTGAACAAAAAGTTAGCCTTGTATGTATTGATTTGTTTTTTATCGATATATGCATTCCATCTTTTGTCAAAAGTATCTGTCAACACCAAAAACTGCCTGCCGGGAGATTCGGTTTTAAGGGTGATTTTATTAGGAGAATACATGATAAGGGAAACATCCCTTTTTTTATTGCTGAAAAACTGCTCCCCATCTCCTCTGCCCACGGCGTTCACAAACACCTCTGTTTTCAACTTCTTAATTGGCGTATAATACAACTTACCTAAAATAGAATCATTGTCTTCAATAAAAAAGACTGAATCTGCAAAATAGAACCTTGGAAAAGCGTGCGGATTCTTATATACAAAGTAATTGCCAAATCTTCCAGACGCTTCAAAAGGGCTGTCATGGACAGGCAATTCGGAAAAGAAATAGTTTATTCCAAGCAAATGGAAGAGATTGTTGTCTTGAGGATAGAAATAAAAACGCTGATAGGGGCTTTTTATGCTTTTCTCGTCTTTGTACATATAATTGAAATACTTATACATATCAACGGGTATAAAATGATGTATAAACGACATCATAGCCGGTGGATAGCATTTTATTGCCCATTCCAAAGACTCATTTGAGTGAATAGATATGATTTTTGTCTTCATACCCTCGCTAAGTTTGTTTGCATCATGATCAACGTTGTTTACTCTGTCAAGAATGTTTAGGGATGATAAAAACTGTCTGTCGGGTGTTTCTATCTTATCCCTTTCGACGATATTGTTAAACGGCCAATAAGCCTTCGATAGAAATAACGGTGTACAAAAAAGCATTACCATGAAAAGGCTGATTTTGTACCGTGCAATACTTTTGTTCCTCATTAATTCTCTGAAAATCGATAATTGAATAATTATGCAAACCAATCCTGGTATCAGATAAGGAAATCTGCTTTTGAAAGAATCCATCAACAGGTTTACGTCGCCGAGATAACTCAGATAATGCTGCATTCCGGCAACTTCAAGCAACATATTAACATCAAAAAAGAATCTCAGGTAAATCAGAAAAACAATTAATACAACCGAAATCAATATTTGAATACTGATAAGCCAGCTTGAAAAAGTGTGCAGCTTACCTTCCAAAGTAATATCCCCTTTTATAATCTTGTTTAGCACAATAAATACCATAAGAGCGCTAAAGAAAAATGATGTATCGTTTTCCAGAAATCGTCCTGTTTTGAATATCAGTGTCCAAAAATACATAAATCCTGGCACATAAGCATGCACTGCAATAATTATTTTCAAAACTATAGCGCTTAGAATTATACTTTTTTCCACTGTACTGAATTTATGGAGAAACTTGATAGACACAAAGAGCACCGCATAAAACAGTATATGAACAAACTCAAAATAGAGCGTAAAATAACTCCCTAATAATTTGACTCTGAGGGTATCATGTAATACCGTAAGATTTAGAGGATATAAATTGCCCACAACAACATTTAAAAGATACAGCCATGGTGGAAAAGAGATAATTCGTGGAAGTATCTCACCTGCTCCAATCCTTTGCTGCTTAAACACCTCCAGAACCATAGGAAATATCATGGGTCCTGACATAAGGACGCATAAAACGCCTGCAAAAAGAGCAAAAAGAACGGTCTGCTTGAAGATCAAGGCCTTCCTGTCGTTATTTACAAAGATCATGGTAATAAAATAAAGGATACTGCTGTAAAAAATGAATTCAATGAATCTTGGCTCCTGGGTATACATGCACAGCACAACAGGAAAAGAAGCAAGTATTGAGTTATACAATATTCTACGGATACTGCTTTTCTCAAAAATGTTCATGAAATTATAGAAGTAGAAGCTTATAAACGGAAAAAAGACAAAGACGCTCGAATACGCATTGCCGATAAATGGACCAAACACTACAGTGCTGCCTGCGCATAATGACAATCCCCAATTGATCTGCAGTTTCCGATAGCAGAGCAGATAGGTGCCATATGCACCAAATGTTATGAACATAAAAATGCAGATCGCGTAGCCAGTATGATTACCAGCAAAGGCCATTATCCATGGCTGTAAATTAAGAATGTGTGTAGTAGGAACACTGTCGACAAATGACAGTCCAGAGAAGGTTTTAGGATCCCATAAAGGAATCATGAGTTGGGATAGCCATTGGGCCCTGTCAACCATTCTTACATATGTAGGGACATGGTCCCAGGCATCAATCAATAAGCTTTTCCCAAAGAAAAAAACGGGTGTAAGATAGATTAATCCAACAAACACATAGCAAACAAATGCAAACAGATTGTTAACTGAAACCCGCTTCGCCTGTTTTGCATCACAACATGACAACAATTTGTCAGTGAACATTAAACCCATACTGAACAATTGACTCTATTGCGAAGGCCAATCATCAAGCCAGCATAATATTCTGCTATCTTGATTTGCACTCAGATATTCTATGAACTGAACTGTTTTGTCAATTTCCACTGCATTTATAAACAGCTTGCCCTCTTGATTCCTCACCAACGCAACCTTGAATCCATTTTGTCTCAACCTTGCGTTTAGTGATGGTGCGAGGTAAAAACCCCATTCTTTGGCCGTTATATCACATTCTTTGCCGCTTTCTGTAATCAGCGTTATCATATCGTTTTCATTCAATTCTATCTTACCATAGTCTTTTATTGTAATCCCCGAGGCGTTGAATTCCCGTGGATGTTCTTTAACGTTCAGCTTCATATCATTCCTCTAAGTATTCTTGGATATACCAATTGCCATCCCCTGTTTTCTTCCATATCGTCTTGTTTCTAAATTTCTCGAGAATTGAATAAAATTTCTTTTTCGTATAACCTAAATATTTAATGAAGTCATCTACATAATAATCCGACAGCTCATCGGTATCATATTGCCTGACAAGTTCTTTCGCCTTGTTTCTTGTAATTCGACCATTCCGTATATCTTCGCATGCATGGTCTGTCGCCCTTCCATATCCAAACTTTAATACTTTCATATACTGGTGAATCCTGTTGATTTTTTCATCAATGCCTACATAGTTCCTGTATGTACCTTCTCTGTTGCGATCAAGAGTCTTGAAGCCGTACTTTTTAGCTATCCTGAGATGCTCTTCAGAATCCCAGTAAAAATAATGGCTCATAAAAACAGCAATTATTGAAGATTTCTCGAAGCCGTCAGGAAAATCATAAAATCTCAATGATTCAAAAGGTATGCCATAATTCTTCGCTACAAACTTTGCATCATAACCGCTGTTCGCAGCATAACGGGAAAACCACTCACGAGTAATATGCTTTTTACCGCCTGATCCCTTCTCCCCGCTGTACTCAAATGAAGAATCTTCACCGAGCAGAACAAGAGGAACTTCAAATTTCAAGGCAGCCCATAAAGGATACGCATGCAGCAATGTGTGGCTCAAAAGATCAGGATCACCAAAATCTTCAAAACCAATCTTAATCAACCTTTTATGCAGCCTTTGCTCAGGTCTGTATATAAGCAAATTTGCTCCCATTTCAGCTACAAGGTTGAGATTATGCATACCTACTTCCGTTTTGATACCATAATCCACATTGACCGCAAGAACCCTCATTCCATATTGAAGCGCTCTATGCACTTGGGTAATGCTGTCTTTGCCGCCACTCACAGGGACAACGACATCATAATTTGGAGCTTTTTGTTTAAGGGTCTTCTGAATAATAGCCTCGAACTCATCTTTTCTTGCATTCCAGTCAATCCCCGCTGTTGATTTTTGTTTGCTTTCATGGGCCAGACAGGCACTGCATACACCTGATGAGTTAAAGGTTATATATGGTTTTGTATCCGGCATAATGCACTTTTTGCAATACTTCATATGCGCTATCCTCTCATAATCAAAATATCGTTCATTAAAAGACCGTCAAGCTCCGAATTTTCGAAAGTAAATATGGCCTCTTCAGGCCCTAACACTACCGGATAACCATGCAGGTTAAAGCTTGTGTTCAATACACCCCCTACCCCAGTGATCTTTTCGAAGGCCTTCACTATTGAGTAATATTCGGGATTTCTTTTTTCTTCAAGCACTTGAGGACGAGCAGTAAGATCCGCCGGATGGAGCGTGGCCACAAGCTCTTTTCTTGCCAACTCAGTCGAATCAAACGCCATCGTCATGAAAGGGCTTTTTAGGCTCTTCGGATTTATAATATAATCATGCTGACGCTCTGCAAGAATCGTAGGTGTAAACGGCATCCAGAAATCCCTGAATTTTATCGCCTGGTTTATCTTCCGGACAGTATCAGGCCTTCTCGGGTCGGCCAATATAGAGCGGTTACCAAGGGCTCTTAATCCAAATTCCATCCTGCCAGAACAACGGGCGATTATCTTACCTTCGGAAAGCAGACTTGCAATCTCTTCTGGGCCAACCCCTGTCGTCAATTTGCATTTTGAGTCGAGCCCTTCTCTATTAATAGTTTCCAATATCTGCTCATTATAAAATTGAGGGCCAAGATAAATGTCATCCAACGGTTTTATTGCATCGAAGGGTAGATTATTTTTTTTGAGATGCTCCCACATTGCAAAATAGCACGCGCCTATAGGCAAAGAGGTGTCCCCGGCTGCAGGGCAGACAAAAAAATCTTCCAGGTCGGTCAATTCCGTGATACTTTTGCATGCCTTTATATTCTGTGCAACCCCTCCGGCGAATACGACATGCCTCAGATTAGTCTCATCTATACATTTTTTAACCCATTTGCATAATATATCTTCAAGGAATCTCTGTACTGCCCCTGCAATACCGTCAAACCTGTGCCCCTCTAGTGCTTCTAGGAAGTGAAAATACAGATCCTTTGGCCTCTTGTCGAAGACAATATTCAAGCCTTCAACTTTCAGGATATTTTCAAAAACTTTATAGCTTTTTTGCAGTTCTTTTTCGTTTGCATAAGGGGCAAGCCCCATCACCTTATATTCATGCTGAGCCGGTTTCATACCAAGGATAAGGGTCACATACTGATATATATGGCCTAAATGATTCTCTCCAGTGCGGGCCAATTCTTTTCTTTCGCTTTCAGTAAACTCCCAGACGGTTCCATTTGAATAATCACCGATGCCTTCTGATGTTAATGTCAGAGCCTTTCCTCTTATATGACTTCCAAAATAGGCATAAAAAACATGACAATCCTCATGAGTAACTGTCCTTATCTTTTCAATTGGAACACCCAGCTTTTTACTGATTGTACTTTTACGGATCTTCGCCATCTCCGCCATTTCCTCTGGTGCCATATAGCCTTTCAGAAGATGGTCCATAGGATATGTGTTATCATAACGAAAATCAGCCCTTCCTTTGTATATTTCATAATATGAAACCTGGCGGTTTTCAAAAAACTTCGGCTTCCAAAATTCGTGCTGTTCTAAAACCCAGTCATCAACTGAAAAATTTGCATTCCTCTTTATCTTTGTGAGTACAGGATTCCAATTATGAGAAGCAAGCACAACTTCATCAATCTCCGACGGGTTGATATTAAATGTTTTCAGCATATATTCGATAGATCTCTCTGGGTAACCGTAATCACCCTTTAGACCTGTAAACCTTTCCTCCTGCACCGCTGCAATAATCTCTCCATCTTTCATTAATGCAGCCGATGCGTCATGTGCCTCCTGCATAGCAAGGATAATCAAAACTCTACCTCCTGATAAATATTGTCGTTACCTGTTCTTCTCGAGAAAAATCTTTGTATTGATAAAATTAAAAATGAACTTGCTGTAACTGTTAGGCATAGGGTTGATCCTCATCATATCTGATACCTTTTTTTTATTTACAATATCAAATACCGGGCTTTCACCCAGAAGATAATTACGGCTTTCCTGATTGTTGAAATCAATCAATGAATTGATCGATGCATTGAATCCTATCTTCTTCCTGTCCTGCCTTACTTTTTCATTAAGTATGCCTTTGACTGCTTCTCTCAGAATGAACTTTCCGAATCCGTTGCTAATCAGATACCTGCTTGGAATCGAATATGCAAATTCAAACAAAGGAAGATCAAGAAAAGGGCTTCTGTTTTCGACCGAATAACGCATGGAGTTGAGGTCATCTTCGTGCAGGATAACGGGGATTGCCTCATGGAACAGTTCGTTCATCATGCGGTTACGCAACAACGAACTACAATACTGTGTTTCATCAAACTGCTCCATGAATTCGATATTAATACACCCGGCAAAAAGATCGTTATTCAAGTAAATGTGCTTCCTTATGTCTGGGTCTTTAAAATACAATTTAGGGTTCTGTAGATATGGATTTCTAACTATGTCACTGATATGCCTGTTCCAATCGTTCAAATACTTGTCAAAATCAGGCTGTTTTTGTACCTCATAAAGATGAAGGTTGAAATGATCGTAATAACCCGTAAACAATTCATCCGCAGCCGTGCCAGAAACAGCCACCCTATAACCCGATTTTGAAATAGCCTCGGATAGAAATGAATGCACATAATAAGATATTGTGGAAAGAGGGGAATCATGATAACCGATAAGCGTTTCGAGCCTTTCAAAAAAATTATCCGGCGATATCTCTATCAGCGTGTGTTCACACCCTAAATCGTTTACTGTTGCCATTATGTTATCATATTCGTTATAACGCTCATCCTTGTCTATGATAGAGAATGTCGCAACATTATATCCAAATTCTTTGGAAGCTATCGACGTCAAAGATGCAGAATCAATGCCGCCGCTCAGGCAAAAAGCAAGTGGAACATCAGAACGAAGACGAATGCGCATACTTTCGAGAAGCCTTTGTCTTACCCCTTCTATCGCTTCCTCCAGTTTCATATTTTCGTTAATTTCGCATTGCGGCTGCCAGTAACGATAGAATTTAGGTTTTAGCCTGCTGTCGATTACAGCGTTCGTAGAATATGGAATTTCATGTATGTCCTTGAAAAAGGTCTCCTCCGTTTTGTATAGCGATTTATATCCGTTCACAAGATACCTTGCAATATGGCTCACATTCACATCGAATTTTCTGCCTGTCAACTCCTGCAGGAACTTGACCTCAGATGCAAAGAAAAATCCATCAGGAGATTGACAATAGAACACTGGCTTCTCCGCAAAACGATCCCTTGAGATGAATAGATGTTTTTTGTTTTTATCATATACCGCAAACGCCCACATTCCTTCAAAAAAATCAACACATCTCTCCCCAAAGTTTATGTAATACTGGAGGAGAACTTCTGTGTCCGATTTTGTATGAAAGATTATGCCTTTCTTTTCGAGTTTTTCCCTTAACTCAATATAATTATATATTTCCCCATTATAAATAACCGTTGAATCACCTATTGAAAAAGGCTGATTTGACCTTTCATCGAGATCTATAATCTTCAAACGTGCATGAAGTAGTGCTACATTGACTGAATTATCTTTGAACAAAACATAACCCTGGTGATCCGGGCCCCTGTTCCTCATAAGGCGTAGCGTTTCCGCTATCATTGATTCATTGGGAATCTGTTTTCCAATATATCCTGCAATCCCGCACATTGTTCAATCCATTATTTATTATTTGACGACATATTCAGTGCCAGATAAAAAAATCTCGCCAGAACTGGAAATAGTATGATGCGCCCCAACGCCATATAAGCAACTTTCTCTCGCCACCTATTCGAGGTGGTTCGTCGCCGGGAATCTCAGCTATTCTTAGCTTTCTTTTTGCGGCCCTGGCAGAGAGCATAGGCTCCCAGCTTATCTTGCACGAAAAAAGTTTTTCAGGCGTTGTATACCATTTGTCCTTATCGAGCTCCAAATCATATATAAGGCTTTTTTTGTAAGCTCTATAGATGACCATTGCATCTGTATAGTCACCCTTGAAAAGGATATTCACCGTTTTGGTAAAAAGCCAATTGCCGAACCCTGTAAGTAAATCATCGTCATCGCTTTTTGCTTTGCCGAGATATCGGGACACGATCACCATATCGTACCCTTCCCTCATCTTCTCGATCAATTCAGGGATTAATTCCGGGATAGAATTACCGTCAGGACTGAATGTAACTATTACATCACCCTCTACAAGAGGCATAACTTCAAAATAAGCATGCCTGAAGCCTTGCCTTTTTTGAACATAAAAAGAATATCCTTCTTGCTTGGCATATTCTATTGTCCCATCAGTAGAACCACCGTCGACAACGATTATCTGATCGAACCATTCTCTTTTAATGCGCGGCATAATGGCCTTCATTCCATCAATTTCGTTAAGCGTCATCACTAATAATGTTGTCTTCAAATGCTCCTCTCTATATATCAATCTTGCTATTCTTCCTCGCCCATTTCCTGGCAAGGAAAAGAAACAGACATACAATCGTGGCACCGGCACTAACTAGAATGATGCTGCGTATGAGATCGGAGGCATTCCCCTGGATTGCCACCCATCCAAAGATACTGCCTATAGAAGCAAAAAGAAACGCTGGTGGTATAAAAAAAAGGGCGGTAGACCAGATAAAAGTGGAAAAGGCTATCGAGGTAACACCAAAAAAATAGTTTAGAGGTCCTGATGCAAAAACCGGATCAATCCGCACAAATGCGATTACCTTCCAGTTGTATTTTGATATATAATCTTTGAGGTGCAGCCACATTGCATGACGGAATCTTTCCCCGCAATAATCTTTTATAAGATACCTTGACAATCCAAATGAACATATTGCCCCTAATGTCGCGCCTATTATTGTAAGAACAGTACCCCATACTGGGCCCCATAAAAAACCGGCGCCAAGGTTTAAAGGAAGCGTAGGCACTAAAAACAGCGTCAGCAGCATAAAAATAATTATAAATAAAAAAGGTGCCAATATTGGATGTAGCCTCAAGAACTCAAATATTTTATCAGGGGCAACGTAACCGTGTCTTCTCAAAAAGAACAGGGCTACCATAATTAGAAAAAGCACTGCTATCGCAATAAGCTTACCGTATTTCATCTTTATTTTAAATTATCCGTCCTATTTTCCTGATCCTGAAGGCATAATTGACCTATTTAGAAGCAATGTAACGTTTAAAAGAATAAAACCGAATATCATCACATAATGAAGCATCCAAAGCAATTTATCTTCAAATCTTATGTCGACCTTATGAGACCCTGCTTTATCCAACAGAAAGGATTGAAAGGCATGGTTTGCCCTTACAATCTTTGTCTTTACGCCGTTGATATATGCGGCCCATCTTTTATCATAATTGTTTGTTATAACCATTATTGCTGGTGCAGCAATTGTTGTATTCAAAACTATCCTGTCCGGTGAATATGACAATAATTCGATCTTTCCGCTTGGATCGTTCTTCGGTGCATATTTATCAAAATAACCTTTTTCAATATCAGGCTGTGCATAGATAACATTATTTCTTAAGGTGTCGCCGGATTGTGATAGGAGCAAATCCAGAGTCTGGTCGCGGTTTACCGCAATCACCGGTGTACTGGCAAGATACCATCTTTCGAATGTTTCTTTTAACCTATATACATTTATATTGAGCATGTTGTCACTACCGACAAATGGTGGATTTAAAATATCGTAAAACAGATTGTTAAGATATTTCCTCTCTTTCATTACAACATCAGATAAATCTTTAGCCTTCTGGCTGTTATCGGATGATACAAGGTACTTTACGTTTGCAAGGGATAAAAGAGGATAGTTAAAATTCTGATCACCGCTTCCGCATGTCAAAAAGAGATTATACCAATACGAATCGAAAAACAACTCATCCTTCTTTTCTGCCAGTTGCGGCTTTACGATCAATTTGAAATAATCCTTGAAATAACGGTTGGATATAGGTCCCCGTCCGTCGATACTCTCAAACCCATGGTTAGCCAACACCACGTGAGGTATGCCACCGACCGCTCCAATCCTGTAAATACCGGTTTCCTTCTTCTTGATCTTATCGAGTACCGTATAACTTTCGAGAAGTTTGTATGAATACTTCTCGGGTTCCATGCCGTTGAATCTCACAATCCTTATCTGTAAAACCAAAAACATACACAGGCTTACCAGGGTCGCAATGTAAAACGTCCTTATCCACGCAGGCTTCGCCATTTTTATGCCATGCTTAATATGTCCTGACACAACGACAAACATCATCACAATCGGAACAACAAACACCGCCATGTTGATAAGCATATATGCCCTTGGTTTAAAAAATAACAAAATGATAGCTATTTGAGCAAAAATCGATATGACCAAACACAGCATAAACTTTTTTGGAGCTATTGTCTGTACAATATTTATCGCATGGTCAAGATGCTTTCCATATTTTACACACCTTAAAAACAACATAATGATAATCAGGATATATATGTTTGCTATAAACAAATAGACCGGCAGATTCAATAAAAACACAATAGCACATAAAACAAGAAAAGCAGTTACCAAAAATATATTATATGAAGCAGAAGACTTCTGCTTTTCGATTATCATATTGATACTCAAAGACGCAATTAACATTGACAAAAACGGCAGTGTCCATGAGAAATGGCTGAGATCCATCTTTAAAAAAATACTGTCTTTTAAAATAAGAGATATTTTCGATGTGAAAAATGTTGTTACAAAAAAAACTGCAAACCATAGAATATAAAGATTCCTTAAATTTTTTGATACAGAAAAAAATGCAATGCCGCTTACAAACGGGATCAACATCAGTGTTCTCGACATTACCTCCGAAAATCCGTTAAACGACTGTGCTACAAAATCTTTAAGCATCCCTGCAAAACTTGTTTGTATATGGACAGTTTGGTCCACTTTTTTCACCGCCAATGGTATATAATCCCAAAGGCTATACAGAACAGGGAGATTCATCAAGATGTATCCAAACCAAACAATACACGATTTTATTACAAGCGATTTTCTTTCTGCAGGTAATTTATCCGGATCCACTACAAACAAAATCATTGCAACATGTAACAAGGGATAATAAGGAAGAGTCAGGACAGGATAAGAAATCAATAATAAAAAGTTGAGCCCTGCAAGAGGAATGATCTTCTTTCTTATTGAAACATTTTTAAACAGATCGAGGAACCATACAAGGAAAACAGGGAATGCATAATTGAATACAACCTGCGGTATACTATTCGGTTGAATTTGTACAATTGTTGAATAAAACAATCCTGCAACTAATGAAAACTTCCTGGGTATGCCCAGGTATTCATTCAATAGCCTGAATAATCCAAAACCTGCCAAAAACATCCACATACAGCAAAGAAATGAATATATAAACCATAACGGCACAACCAAAGACACAAGACATAAAATATAAAAGGGTGTGTGGTGCCATGCATATGCTGGCAGACCCCCCAGATAGTGAGGGTACCATGAAAAAAAACCATTTTTATAAAAAAGTTCTCCGAGTATTTTATACCTTGAGTAATCGGAGTCAAAAACATCATGAAGTCTTACAAAGGCAAAAGACCCCATAAAAATCTTATCGATATAAAAAAACAGGGCTAGCCCTGCAAAATACCAGCATATTCTGTAGTAGTCAGTCTTGTCTGAAAATGCCCCTATACAATCTTTTAATATTTTTAAAAAACCCAATATTACTTATCAAATCCTTCCGTAAAGCTGTTGAGGATCGTTGAAAAGAGATTCATATTCTTTTGGGATTCCAATATCGATAAAATAGGTCTTTGTTTCCATCCCGTATAGGCCTTTACTGACCAGTTTAGGCAACACATCATTTTCAAGAGAACATATGCCTTCAGGAATAAAATCGACTATATCTCTCTCAAAGACATATATCCCTCCGTTTATGTTTCCGCGGCCGTTACATCCCTTCTCAATGAATTCAAAAACCTCTCCGTTATCTCTTGTCAATACCTTTCCGAATCTTCCCGTATCTTCTACATGCACAAGCCCGATAGTAAACACCGCCTTTTTTTCTTCATGATATCGTATCAACCTGTTTATATCTATATCAAAAAAAGAATCCCCGTTCATTGCTATATAACGATTTGCATTTGATGATAAAATTGCCTTTCTTATAGCACCTGCCGTGCCTAAAGGCTCATCTTCCACACAATATACTATGTCAACACCCCATTTTCTGCCGTCAGCAAAATATTCCCGTATCACCTCTTTTTTATAGCCGACTGATATGATGATTTCTTTGATGCCCCATCTGCATATTTGTAAAATAATATATTCAAGGAAAGGTTTTTTCATCACAGGAGCCATAGGTTTCGGAATATCCTTTACAACATCATGAAGGCGTGAACCTTTGCCACCCGCTAAAATGACCGTCTTTATGCCGTCTACCATAAGTTTTATGTATTTTTTTTCAGGAATATCTGAATTGTATCGAGTATGTAATCACATTCTTTTAAACCCAAATCCTGATGAACACCTACATGTAGCCCATTGTTGCCTATATACTCTGCATTAGGAAAACCACTTGCTTTCGCTTTGAGGAAAGCAAATCCAGGGCATTGCGTTGGCATCGACTGGAAAAGACTCCTTGTATCGATGCCATTCTTTTCCATGAAATCGACAAGTTGGTTCCTTGTAAAAGGCGAATCTTCTTCTATTATAATAGGCAGTGCATGAGGGCCTATGTCTTCATAAGGTTCCTTTTTTATAGTAGTCAGGTATGGTTCGAACCTGCTAAACTTATCCATAAGGTAATAAAGGTTTTCTCTGCGTTTTTTCAACACATCATTAAATACATCGAGGGCACCTATACCCACAGCAGCCTCGATCTCATTCATTTTCGATGAAAATCCAATTCGCTCAAATATAAACCTTATATCCGACTTGTCGCCAAGACTGAATCTTTTAGGACAATATGACGAACTTGTATTTAAAACACAGCTTTCACACTTGCATGCCCTTCCGTGGCTTCTCAATGACCTTAATATCTCTGCAAAGTCAGTTCTGTTTGTTACAACAATACCACCTTCAATTGTTGTAATGATATGTGCGACATAAAGGCTGTAAGCTGCCATATCGCCAAGAGTGCCCACATTTTTTCCTTTATATGAAGCTCCGTGAGCCTCTGCCGCATCTTCAATGACATAGAGTCCGTATTGCTGCGCAATCCTGTTGATACTGTCCATATCAGCCGGTTTGCCCATCAGATGAACTGGCATAATCGCCTTAGTCTTCTTTGTGATTGCTTCTTCTATCTTTGCAACATCAATATTCAAGGTTTTCCTGTCAATATCAACAAAAACCGGCGTGAACCCTGCCTGCAAAACAGCATTGCCTGTTGCTACAAATGAAAGTGCAGGCACGATAATCTCATCACCCCTAACTGCACCAAAATCATAGAGCACAGCAAGAGCCAGCGCATCCGCATCAGTGCCGGTTGAAACCGCAACGGCTTCTTCCGCTCCGATAAGCGCTGCAAATCTCTTTTCAAATTCCCTTACATATTTTCCGGTAGACAACCTTTTTGTGTCGAGGATTTCCGATATAATCTCTTTTGACCTATCTGTAACCGCTATCGTACCAAAAGGAATTCTAATCATAAATCAAACCCCGCTTTCACTGTAAAATATAACCTGGCTTCCGAGGAAGTCGAAACGAAAAGGAACGTAAAGAAGCGGTGCCAGTGCACCAATAATCCTGTTTCTGTCTTCAGGTTTAACAAAAAAGAGAATAAACCCTCCGCCTCCAGCTCCCAATATTTTTCCTCCTACTGCACCATGTCTGATGGCCTGCTCATAGATATCGTTTATCTGGGGTGTTGTCACAAGACTTGAAAGACTTTTCTTTAATTTCCAGCTTTCATTGAGCATCCTGCCAAAATCAATCAGATCTCCATTTCCGTTTAGAATCTCTATCACCTGATCTACCATCCTTTTCATTCTCTCGAATTCCACGCTTTTCATTGGCATCTGCTTTATCTTTTCACCCTCAATCTTGTCCGCATACCTTGTAAAACCAGTAAAAAAAAGCAAAAGATGATCTTGGAGTTCCTCTATTCTTTGCCGGTTGATGGTTATTGGGACAATATCTATATCGTGCCTTCCCTTAAATGTAATCTTATTAAGACCCCCAAAAGCAACGGCCACCTGATCCTGAGAGCCAACATTTTCTTTGATCAAATCCTGTTCAATATGTATGGCCTCGAGTGCCAGCCTTCTTTTAGTTACTATTTTTCCCTGCAGGGCATAAAGTGCATGCAACAGCCCTACCGTGAAGGACGAACTTGACCCGAGCCCGGATTTTGCCGGTAAATCACCGTCATGATGAACCTCAAGGCCTTCGTTTATCTTCATAAATCTGAATGCCTCTCTTACAGCGGGGTGCACAATCTCATCAATCTCGTTAACGGTCTCATGTTTGGAATAAACAATCCTATGTTTATACGCAAAAAAAGGCGGAAGTCTTCGTAAACTTATATAACAATATTTATCTATGGCTACAGATAATACTTCTCCGCCGTTTTCTTCGTACCATGCAGGCAAATCTGTTCCACCTCCAAAAAAAGAGATTCTGAAGGGAGTTCTTGTTATTATCAAGCCCTTGCCTCCATGGTAATTATTGCTGTGACTGCACTCAACAGGCTCTCTTTCACCAAACAGTTATCAGCCATTATATCCTCTGCAATTCGTATCGTTTTCAAACCGACTGCCTTTCCAGCGAGTATATCCTTTTCGCTGTCACCGATCATATAGCTCTTTTTGATGTCGATTATTATCCCTTTGTTTCTAAAATCATCTATTGCATTCAAAATCATACCAGGCTTTGGTTTTCTGCAATCACAATTATCAGGTTCATCATGGGGGCAGACATAAATACCATCTATTTCAATACCATTTTTTTTAAAATGACCGATCATCCTTGAGTGTATCTCTCGCAGCTTATTTTCATCCATAATACCTTTCGCTATACATCTTTGGTTCGTAACAATTATAATAATGTATCCAGACCTTTTCAATTTCCATAGAGCATTTATGACACCAGGTAAAAATTCAAATTCATTCCAGTCTTTAACATAGTCTCCTTCCGACATTTTTTTGTTTATTACCCCGTCCCTATCGAGAAAAATTGCTGGCCTTTCCATCACCAAATAAATCCCTTTCTACAATCTCGCAAATAATATGTCCTATAAGGATATGCGCCTCTTGAATCCTTGGTGTATCCTCTGCAGGAATGCTGATAACATATTTACAAAAATTCCTCATTACATAGCTATACGCTCCACAAAAACCTACCGTTACAATACCCACATCTTTCGCTGTCATAAGGGCATTAATAATGTTATTAGATTTGCCGGAAGTAGATATGCCCACCAGAATATCGCCAGCTCTCCCTTTTGCTTTTACCAGTCTGGAAAATACCTCATCGAATGAGTAATCATTTGCAACAGCCGTAAGATAAGATGTGTTTACATGCAACGCTTCTGCAAACAGTGGAGGTCTATCAATATAAAATCTACCAGAAAGCTCTGCCGCAAGATGCTGTGCATCTGCTGCACTTCCTCCATTGCCACAAAATAATACCTTATTATCGTTACGAAAGGCCTTTATTATTTCAAGTGCAACATCGGTTGTTGCTGCGATCAAC
>MWEV01000009.1 GCA_002071245.1 Deltaproteobacteria bacterium ADurb.Bin026 | reverse complement strand
AGACTTCAGAACCAGGAGGGGGTTATCAAAAGACGTAATCCTTAAATTATCTCAAAATGAATGGATACGCTCCAATCAGAATATCATAATCGTCGGACCTACCGGATCAGGCAAAACTTATATTGCCTGTGCCCTGGGCAACAGCGCTGTCAGACAGGGTATACGCACCACTTATGTAAGATTGCCAAGGCTGGCTCAGGAACTGAAAATAGCAAAAGCTGACGGAAGCTTTGTAAAGTTCCTGTCCAGGCTCCAGAGGATAAGGCTCCTTATCATCGATGACTGGGGGATAAATCCCTTTACCGATGATGAAAGAAGAAACTTCCTTGAGATCATGGAGGATAGATATAATGTGCGCTCAACCATCATTGCGAGTCAGTTCCCTATAGATACATGGCATGACATCATAGGAGAACCTACCCTTGCAGATGCCATATGCGACAGGATAGTCCATAATGCCCATAAGATCATATTGAAAGGAGGTGAAGATTCTATGAGAAAAATATATTCAACCTTGACTTAGGTCGAACACTTTTATAAAGTAGAGACGGCAGGGGAAGGATCATAAAAAAGCCGTTCGGATAAAACCGGAATTAGTGTTCGAATAGATCGGAATAGACAAGGTGTACTTTAGAACATTACCAAAGGTTAAGGATGCAGTATGATGAGAACAGCAAACCACTTAAAAACTGCTGGATGTTGTATGAAAAGACTTGACCATCTCAAAGTGCCAAGCTATCACACCCTGAGATTTACTGGCAGTTTTAAAATCCTATAGGGATTTTTCCTTATCTGTTTAATTTTACCCAATATTTATAAAAGAGAGAAATCGTCTTCTTGAATATCTTCATTGCTATAATCCTTTTGTTGTCCTGACGCCCCAACTGAAGACCGCTGAAAAATGATATGTTTATTTTTCTCTGCATTTTCTAACAATAACATTTCTCTTGGTTTATCTTTTTCAACAGTGCTCAAATACACCCACTGCATAGCTCTTGCTATTCCAACAAAGATGAGTCGCATACGCAAATCATCGTCAAAATTGCCAAATGATCGTTCAGTAAGTCTTGGTAACAATACACAGTCAAAGGTTAATCCTTTTGCGCTATGATAATTCGCAATTTTAGGAGTCATATTATCGAACAGCACATACGTGTTCCCTACAGACCTTGTTTTAACTGGCGGAGGGACAGCTTTCTCAACAATGATTCCTCTTTTTTTCAAACCATCTGCTAATCCAAATACATGCCTATTTTGTGGTACAATAATTCCTATTCGTTGGTTCATTGCCTGTCTTTTTTGAATAATCTTTGCTAATCGATCCATTTCATCATCGAGACTATTTGCAATATATAACAATGGTCTCTCCCTTTCACATTGATTATTTTTAATCTGTGCAAGATATTGAGACCTTTTTTCGCTGTTTTTTATAAAATAAGATGCTAAATAAGCAACGTCTGGAGAATTTCTATATGTACCAAGAAGAGAAACGTTTTGAGCTGACAGGTTTAATGCCTCAAAGATATTTCTATCATTTGCGCCACCCTCATAAATCTGTTGCTGGTAGTCGGCAAAAACCGTAACATGCTTGGCTATGTGGCATAGTATCTCAAAACTTTCAGATATCAAGTCTTGTCCTTCATCTACTAAAATAAAATCGAACATCTTGCTCGTGTGCCCTATTTTTCTTAAATGCTGAAGAACAGTTCTTGTAATTTTAAGAAAATCAGGTCTGAAATTGCTGTTTATTCTTGGAAGGTTTTGGGAAATATGATTCTTATAAAAATCAACACACCAGGAGTGAAAGGTACATACTGAGTCATCGGGTAATTCGAGAAAAGAGATTCCAGATCGTATATAATCTCTTAGAACATTTGTTAAAATAAAAACTTTGTATTTATCTTTAGCTACTCCATATCTATCTCTAAGATAGGCAGCTCTGTGGATAAGTACCTGAGTTTTGCCTGATCCTGGCAAACCAAATATGACCCTATGCGATGTGGGTGGTAATTCAACTATGCGTAGTTGCTCTGGTGTTAGATCTATTCTGGGAATTAACCATGTCGTCATAATGCTTTCTGGATACCTCCTGTAACAATGGGTGGTAAAGCAGACGACGATGGCGCAATGGGTGTTTTACGCTTTTCCATTTCCATATCTATCTTTTTCATCATCTCTTTGTTATTAATTTGATGACAACACGTTTGTAGCCAACCCAATTCCCAATCGCTCAGCTCTTCAACAGGTCTATACATTTTCAGTGCCCTATGAAAAGTTTCATTGGCTTCTTTTTCTTTGCCAATAGACTTAAGACAAAGGCCTTTCAAGGTATAATATGCTGCATTTTCCTTATCTTTTTCGATTGCCTTATTGGCTACTTCAAGGGCTTCATCATAACGTTTATGCTGCCTTAATGTTAATGCGAGGTTAAACAAGGGTCCGCCCCAATAAGGTGATGACATATCTGCTTCTTTATATGCCTTTATCTGATTTTCGATATCTCCCATTTGGCCGTAGTTGATACCTTGTAAGTTTAAGATTTCAGCATCAGGGCGGTTTATTAATCTTAAAGCAGTTTTGAGGTATTCCTGTGCACGTTCAAGCTGCTTAAGCTCAGCATACCATTTTGAAATTTGGATAAGCTCCTCCCTGTCATCGGCAGTAAATCCTCTTTTTTGACGAAATACTTCTTCTAATTCCTCTATCTGGAGGCGGATTTTGTTCGGGCTTACTATATTCACGAGAGGATTTTCAATGGTCTTTGTAAATATTTCCTTTGGATTGTTAGTCAGATAAGCACGGCATTCAAACTCTTGATTACTGTCAATCTTAAATTCAAAGGTAATAGGCTCACCAGCATTTACAATTTGTCCTAAGTGCCATGTCTCCGAAAAGAGCGGTTGTCTCGTTGAGATGGCTATTATTTCCATTTTAACATCACGAACAAAAGTTTCCGGTACGGCGAGGTTTGTTAAACGTGCATATGAACCATCAGACGGATAAGGCAGTGTTGTTCCGGCAGGTATTAGCGTGCATGGAATATCTTTGCCGGTAACCATAGCAATAGTGTCACTTACAACTGGCTGAATAAAAGGTCTGTCCATAACTTCAAGAAAAAATGCATGCCATGCTGCACCACGACTTACGGATAACTGAACATCAAGGTAATCATCGAAAGTTCCGACCTTTGATTCACTAAAATAGTTCTCTATTGCTTCTTTAACCTGAGGAATAAGGGTGCTGCCTCCTACCAGTAGTACAAAATCTATTTCTCTGTGTGTTAATTTTGATCTCTCCAACGCATCCTGAATAGGAGCAAAAATTGATTGGGTCAACCGATATTCTGTTTCTCTGGCAAAAAGAAATTCAGTATCGACAAAAGGCTCAAGGATTTTCTCAAAGTCAGATGCGGCCAACCGTGGACGGGTCAATGTAAATTGTTTTGCGCCTATTCGGCATTTCAAACCAGGTTGTTTTGCTATAATGCTATCCTTATCAGAGGAGTCATATTTACCATGCTTTTTCAGCCTGTCAATTTCCTTACACAATGCAATCTTTAACGATTCGGCGGTGGTGAGTAATTGTGATTCTAACCCCTTTTTCTTTTGAGACCATGTAAGTTCATTCTTTGAGAGATTATTTTCAGCAATAATTTCAGGAATTAAATGTTCGTGGACAATGGCAGCGTCAATATCTCCTCCTCCTAATCTGTGGTAACGGGAAACGGAAAGCATTGATGCCTTTAACTGCTCTGTATCATTATCTATTTCTATGCGTACTATTGATACGTCACATGTTCCCCCTCCAAAATCAAAAACAAGAACATTAGAAACGATACCTGCCTTAAAAATATTTTCAGGGGATTTAGTTATAAGATAATCAAGTAGTGCTGCAGTTGGTTCATCAAGAAGGTCATGTTCTTTTAAATTAAGATTCGCCATTTTTGCGGCAAGAAGTGTATCGCGTCGCTGGTTCAATTGAAACGATGCAGGAACTGTCACTACAATACGATTTGGTTCTGTCTTAGAAATATCTTGAGCTTTGTTTCTAAGAAATGCCAAAATGTGACCAGCTATTTTCCAGGCAGAATTATAGCTTTCATTAGCCAGAAAGTAACTCTTCTTTAGACCCATATCGTTTTTTGTATCAAAAAATATTGTTTTTTCTGGAATCAGATTTTTTTGTTGGGGATCAGTACGTAAGCGTTTAGCTCCTTCACCAACCCAAGCATCACCGGATGGTAGTATAGCAACTACCGAAGGCACTAAAGGACTTGTGAATATACCTTCAGTTGTTGGCTGTTCTATTTCAATGGATTGGCAAAGAGGAATTTCTGCTGAACCTTTTAAGGGTAACCAGGTAATTTCTGTAATCGTTGAATTTGTGGTACCAAGATCGATACCAAATACTTTAAGGGGTTTGTTTATTCTGAACTCTTTCAACTGTCCTTCTTTCAATAAAAGACTATTGGTTTCCATAATATCTCCCTTAATTTGCTCATTAATAATAAATCATTTCATGGCAAATAGTTCTTTGATACCGGCATCAGATATTTCCCAAATGCCACGAGGAGAATCTTTTTTCATAAGACCTTTCATAATAAGGGTGTTTCTACACCATTGTGCTGTGTTATGCCAACGAATCTGATTAGGATTAGAAGACAACGGTTGATAGTCATATTGTGTGAGTGTATTTTTCATCTTCTCTTCAACTTTTTTAAGAACGTCATTCATTCTGGCAGAACCCCCAAGGTCATTTAGGGATTCAAGGATTGGTTTACAAAATTCTTTTTCTGTTGTACGGAGACCTCTTTTTAATTTTGTTTCCAATGACCTTCTTTTTTTTGGTTTTTGTGTTTTGGCACGAAACATTTTTTTAGAATGCAGTTGTTCCCATTCTTTTTGCAGACTCTGTAACTTTTCTCTAAAAGCTGTAAGCTTTGTAGCTTCCTCGATAATATTTCGAGCTTTTTCGTAATCTCCTTTTTGAAATGCCTCAGAACCATCTTCGTTTAGTGTGTTTATAACCCCCTCAACTTCTTCAAGGAGAATTTCAAATGCAAAACTCACCTCATTTGTTTCCATAAAAACCCCCACATTATTGTATGACTTACTTTATTGAATAAAAAAATTCTTTTTGTTTATTTTTTTACTCCAAACCTTCACTGCATATAATTTTAGGGATTGCCTGATCTTCATATTTCGGATATTTACGGTTTAACCAATCTCTCATACTATATTGATTATAAATATCGCCCAATAACTTAACTAAATTATGTCCTGTTATGCCGTTACGACGGATCTTGTTGAGTTCTTTGTTTACTGCTTTAGGGATTGCCCCCCGGAAAGCTATTTCGAGAAGATTGATTCTCCCTTTTATGTCCGCATCGTCTGTTACTCCATATAGCACTCGCAATTCTCGTATAATATATCGCTGTCCGTGAGATAAAGAAAAAGTAAGTTCCCGTTCTGCTTCTCGATGTTTAACTTCTTCTTTGAAACTTTTTAAAATACGCATGATTTTGTTGTTATATCCATGTGGAATGGCATGTCCTTCCATTTCTTTACCGCATTTCAAAACTCCAAGTATTTTGGGTACATCTCTTGAAACAACATTCATTTTTTCATCCAACAAAAATAATTGCTGATACCTCCCTGCCTGACAGAAAACAAACAATCCCTTTTTGTCTGATGGCTTAACTGTCCTGATTCCATCACGCAGATTTGCAATTCGCTCGTATTCGCTTTGATTTTCTTTTTTTAATTGGCGCAAAATTTCTTCTGCCTCGTTAAGATCAAGAATATCATCACCTTCATCTTCGAAAAGGCTTAGTTGACCAGCATTTTTCTCGTATATTGCATACATAGCCTCTTCGTTAAGCTGTTCGGAAGTGTCAAGAATTGCCGAATCTTCACCGATCGTATCATGAATTTCTTGAATACGTATTCGTAGTTTTTCCTTCAGTTTCAGATTTCTTTCAATACCTGTCTCCGGAAGGAAGTTAAAACCATAGATCACATCATGTTCAGATCCAATACGATCTATTCTTCCAAATCGTTGTATAAGTCGAACAGGATTCCAGTGGAGGTCGTAGTTTATGATCTTGTCACAATCCTGAAGGTTTAGACCCTCCGCAAGCACGTCTGTTGCAACAACTGTCATCAGTTCGACCTCGTTACTAGCAAATCTATATTCCTTGTTTGCTTTGGGCGCAAAACGACCAACTACACGTGCCTTACTTTTGTCACCACTAAATATTACATCGATATCATCTCTTGAATCTCCAGGATTAAGATTTTGGTAGAGATATCTTGCGGTGTCTGCATATTGTGTAAATATTAACCTCTTACCCTGGTTTAAGGGTTTTTTGTTGATTATTTCTATCAGTTTTTGTAGCTTTGCATCCTGTTCTGCAGTGATAGGATCGACAAGCTGAAGTATCTTTTTGAATAACTGAATGTCATGATTTATATGTTCTTTTAGACGCTCAATATCAAAATCAGCCACCTTATATTTACCTGATACCTTTCTCAGGGCATCCATTAAATCCTGTTCTTCTTCCTGGTTTGGTTCGTAAAGAATGGTCTGTGCTTCATCTCCGGCCGGAACAAATCCTTCTGAAATAGCGCTTAAAAACCTTTCGTGAATAACTAAAAGTTTACGAACACTTTGCCTGAATGCCTCAACACTCGATTCAAAACGCTTGAACAACAACACCCTAATCAACCCGCGTAAATTTGCCCCTGCTCTATGAAGACTTGCATATGGTTCTTCTTTTTGCTTATCCTTACTCACATAGTGCCACAAACCATAACGTGCATATGTTAGCTCATTGGGAGTTGGTTTAATGGGTTGCCCCTTTCTTGGCTTGCCCATGTAACCTCGAAGCTCCTGGTAAAGACCTTGGTAGGCATCTTCAATACTATATTCCACAGTATCAAGCTCTCGTTTAGGGAAGAATTGGTGTTGGCCTGCAACAATAACATAAGCACGTCTTTTGCCTTCTATATATTCACGGAACCGTGAAGGGTCTACGGGCTGATGTGTCTCCGCGTCAAAACCATACCACCTAAGGATATGATTCCTTGTTCGTCGAATCAGGATATTGGCCAGGAGATCGGGCAGCTTTCTTTCGCTTGCATCGATCTTTTTAAAATATTCTTTGAGATTGGGTGGATCTATGGGAAGATAAGTGTGGTCTTCTTGATGGAACAACTTTATCTGGTGGTAGATATCCCAAGCACTCTTGTTGCGGGGTGTTGCGGTTAAAAGACAGCAACGCTTCCCTATGCGTAAAAACCCCTGCATGATTTTGTAACGCTGCGTATCAGGATGAGCAAAGTTATGGCTTTCGTCTAACAACAAAAAATCACGGTCTTTGTATCGCACGTCTTCAAAAAACATGCTCATGTTCTCGTTGTCTTTTTCTTTTAGGTACCCCATAGATAGAACACGGGCATTCAATTGATAGACTTCGTTGTACCGTTCCCACATGTCTACAAGAGGAGCAGGGCATATAATCAACGGCCTTGCGTGCTCTGTTCTCTCAAAATGTTTTACAATTGCAGCGCCGATATACGATTTGCCAAGTCCGACAACATCTGATATGAAAACCCCGCTATAATCACGTATGATCTGGACTGCCTGTCTGACAGCAACCTTTTGGAAATCAGCAAGCCGGGATACAATCTCGTCATCCCAAAGTATGTCCATATCGTCTTCGCCTTCCAGCCTATCCTTTATAAGATTATATAACGTCTTCATGTAGATATCATATGGCTTAACTTGTGCCATAGACCACGATTGTTGCATCTCCTGCATGAGCACTTCATCAAAATCATGGGATTCTTTCCATAACCCTTCAAACCAATTTACAAGCTCAGTATGGTTGTCGTTTCCCTGCACCAGAACATTCAGTTCTGTGTTATGCGTTACGCCAGACAAAGTAAGGTTTGATGATCCAACGATGGCAATACCTTTTTCGTGGCGTTCTATAGGCTTTCCTTTTTCATCAAAGATTTTTCCATAATCAAATATATATGCCTTTGCATGAAGCCTGCCTTTTGTATATATGCGGACCTTGAGCCTTTTTTCTTCGATCATCCGTACAAAGTTTTTTACGAGGGATTCTCCTTCATCAGTCTGGTCCATGAGTTCAATGCCTGTCCTGATATTTTCGCCTGTTTCTGCAGCGATCCTTTTCAATTCAGTTCTCTTTGGATATTTTTCAGCCTCTGTCGCCTCAATTACTAATTCAAGGCGCCTATAGCCTTCTGCAAGCTGTTCAAGGGTCTCGCGGTTTGAAGTGTTGCCGATAAGAAGGTACAATTCTTTTATTCCTGAAAGCTTTTCCGCAATGCTTGTAAATCCTGACAGGAAAAAGTATCCTACAGCAAAACGGGCAGCCTCAGTTGAGCTTAATATACGGTTTATATGGTCAACAAGCTTCTCATTCCTGTTGTCTATGATGTCATGTGCTGGCATAACCCCTCTCTTTATTCTTGAACCACCTTTCTCATTATCGTCTCCTTATCGTAGACTATTTTTTATAATATCCTCCTGCCTTTTTACTGCCTCTGAACTCTATCTTACCCTTCTCTCGTAATTTTTTTATCCATCGTTCTATTGTTTTTGCGGGCTTGTTCATTTCTTGTGCTATAATGTTTATCCGTTTTCCCGGATTATTTTCTATGTATGTTAGTAATGATTTTATTCCCTCACTTATTCCCTCACTTATTCCCTCACTTATTCCCTCACTTATTCCGCCACCTTCCTGGAGACCTTCTTTTTTCTTAATTGCCAGGTCCCTGTAAAAGACAACCATAAAACCGCTTTTGAGAGTTTCAAATTCAACTTTCACCTCATGTAACCCGCATTCCTCATAGATCCTTCTTAATCCTGAGCCCCATTTTTCAATCTCTTTCGATTTGTATAGGGTTTCAGCAATAAGGGGGTTTCGAAGTATCGATCTTTCTTTACCCTTTATAAAATCCTCAGGAGTAAAGCCTTCAGGGAATGCACCAGGATTGTAAATCTCTACTCTGTCTTTGAAAATGGCAATCTCATTACCTTTTGGTATCGCGTAGTCACGGTGGCAGAAAGAATTGACGAGGGCCTCCCTTGCAGCCTTGATGGGTACCTCCGGAATTTTTTCCCTTTTCATCTTTCCGAATTTTACTCTCCAGTTGATATGTTCGGATATATACTGCTCTGATTTTTCGAGCATATCGAAAAGTGTTCCCTGGAATTTCTTTATGTCGAGAAAGGTTGTTTTATCTGTTCCGGCAAATACTGCTGTTTGTACTTCCATTTTGTTTTCATTACAGAACAGCACTTCGCATGCGTTTAGAAGGCGATTTCCCTGAATCATGTTGAGCTTGTTGAGAGTCGTCTTGACACTTTCGAAATCGAAATCGAGTCTCCCGACAGATTGCGCCTTGGATACGTATTGCCTGAGAACGTTTTCATTCACATCCTTTACGGTATGCCCGGAGACCTTGCTTTTCCATGACACCTTTTCATTCTTTTTCTTGAGAAACATGTTTTCAAGCTCTTTGGCGCTCAAATGCCTATCTTCATCCCCCACCCGTATATAAGCCCTGCCGTAGGCGAGATATGGTGCATCTTCTCCCTGGAATGCAACTTTAATACAATCTTTGTTTCCTATGGTTATTTTCTCAACCTTAGGGTATATCTTTGGCTCTATGTGATCAGAGATTGTTTTTGAAACGTCTCTTATGGTCTTTCCTGAAATGGTTAACCCAACAACGGTTCCGTCATTATTTATACCGAAATAGAGCTCACCCTTTTTGTGTTTGTTTAGCATTGCGGCAATGGAGACAACAGCTTCTTTCAGCTCTGATGTTGATTTCTTTAATTCTCTTGTTTCAGATTCTTTGTATTTCATTTTATCTATTATTAATTTAAAATTTATATAACCTGATAATATCCCCTCTTCTTTACATTCTCTATCAATTTACCACCCACCTATCCTGGTGATTTACTTACAGTTTTATCAATCTCTTTTTTAGTATCATACTGTTTTTTCAGGCACTGTTCACATGCGGTCTTGCCCTCACCACAGCTACAATCTTTAGGACGGTTTTCTCGCATGCAATAAATTTCCACTACCGTTTGCCACCAGAGATGCCTGAGGAAAACCAAAAGTTCTGAGCCTTTCTTGAACTGCTTGTCTTTGTTGAGAATCAGATAGCTTCATGTTTTTTAATACCTATTATACGCTCCCTGCCTTTTTCAGGCGGGCTTCGACGAGTTTGATGACGGCTTCGTAGACGGCATCACGCTCGGTCTGGGTGAGGCCAAGGGCGTCGAAAACTATGGCATCGAGTGCGTGGCGGTCAGTCGATGGAGCAAGGACGTCCCATGATGAAGCGTTGAGCAGTTGTATGTCTCTAAAACTTATCGCTGACGGATTAATGCAAATCAGATCGGCAAGTTCATATGTTTGAATCTTTAGTAGGCCACCTCCGAAATTAGAGCGGCCAGCCATGTTTACCCATAGCTGAAAAACGGTAGAATTTAGAACCACGCATACAGACAAATCCATTTCTTTGTCAGAACGGATCTCCTGAAAATTGTCACTTGCGTAACAACCATCTACTGAAAATAATGTTTTTGCAGTCGAACTAATCAAATAATTAAAGTTAAGTCTTGGGGTTTTTCTCTCCCCTACATCCCACCACCTCACCCTACCAGCGCAGCTTGGTCTTTCGTGAAAACCCTGCGATTCGCCCCAATTGATATACTCCAGCGCTGCGGTGCCTTTTAAATCCTTTTTGTCCTTATGGCACATAAAAATTTTGTATTTTAAATCCTTTGGGTCAATGAGGATGCGTTTGCATTCACGGGGGCTTTTGATAACTGGCTTTAAAAACTCCTCCTCTATTCCCCATTGTTTTATCTTTTCCTCATCGAGATAAAAGAATTCATTCGAGCCTGTTGTAAACCCACGGCGTACCTCAGCAATGTCGCCAAGCCTTACCAGCTTTCCCTTCCCCTTTTCCAATATCGTCCAGTAGATATCAGGCGCGCGGAGATACTTTCCTCCCCATTTATTCCCGATATATTTGGCGCTCTTGATGAGTATCCCCGACGACTTCTTATCTTTCACAACATCGATAATATTTTCAGTTATACCATCCTTTACTCTCTGCCCTACGCCCCATGCTCCACGCTCATCTTCTTCATCCGCCTCGCATCCATCAATGAGCAGCAGTTCTTGCCTAATGGGATATACCTTGTATTCCGGCATGTTCTTCTGTTCCCTTATTTCTTCTATCTCATCAAAGACAACTGCAGAGAGAACACTCTCAAAAGGAACTTTGAACATGATGAATTTCGCTGTTTTGTCAGATGTCCAATCTATCGGGTCATCAGGTGCAGAGAAAAGTGCGATGATCGTATTCACGTCAGCGGAGGCGAAGGAACGCTTTACCTGATTGTCGATAACCATCTTCACATGGCATTGTTTCAGGAGAAACTCCTGCAGATCCTTTCCATAACCCACATCGAGCCAGGAGTTGGATGTTATGAAACAGAAAGAACCTCTTTTGTTCAGGAGCGATAACCCGTGAAAATAGAAGTAGATGTAGAGATCGCTCTTC
>MWEV01000008.1 GCA_002071245.1 Deltaproteobacteria bacterium ADurb.Bin026 | reverse complement strand
ACATCTACCTTTTCGTTTAGATTTTCTATAGAAAGAATGCTATCGAGATTCGTCACGCCGCCTTTTCCCTCAAGAAGAAGCATCAGCAATTTCTCACGGTTTTGTTTCGACGCATGATCCTTTACATTGTAAAGAGAATATCCCCCTGCCCGCGTAAAAGGCGAAAACCCTCTGCTGCCGAGCGGATAATATTTAGCATAAGAAACTGCCTGTTCAGCATCTTTTCTCGACTCAATATGCGGCACCATAACACCCGTGGCACCCAAATCGAGAGCACTCAAGATAAGGGCTTCATCGTTTTTTGCCACCCTGACTACGGAAAAACATCCCTCAACTTCGGCAGCCCTTATCATATCCTCAACGGTTTCGAAGGAGTGAGGTCCGTGTTCCATATCTATGATTACAAAATCAACCCCGGTTGAAGCTATTACATTAATCACCTGGGCTGACGATATGGTACACCAAGGACCATAGAAAACTTGTCCTCCCCTTAACAATTCCTTGACGTTTTTACCCATGTCTTACCCCCTCGTTCAGCCTGAAACTCCAATCCTCGATACATCTTCTGCCACAAAGGACGTGATCTTCTTGAAATCATCAAAAGATGCAAAACCGGTAAGTACACCTATAGAAGCCTTTAATCCGGCGTTGATTCCTACAAGTACATCCGTCTCTGCGTCACCTACAATTACGGCACTTAACGGATCAACCTTCAAATTATTCAGGATAATGTGGGCAATTTCAGGGTCAGGCTTGGGCTTTTTAACATCATCGGCGCCGACGATCAAATCGATTTTGTCACCAAAACCAAGAAAATCCATGGCAAGCCTTGCCCTTTCACGCCTGTCAGTTGTTGCTATTGCAACCTTGCATCCTTTTTTATGTAACGCATCTAAAAGTGGTAGCGCTCCATTGATTGGTTTTAAAAGCTTCCCGAACATTGTCAAAGACAGTTTGTCCACCTCAGCAAAGACCTCATAACAAAGTCCATAGGTATCTTTATAACCGTTCCTCTCTAAATAATCCACTGCAGACTGCATGACAATCTCTCTCTTTTTAAGTCCTACGGGGCCACCCTGTCTGAGACGTCCCACTTTTGTGTCAACTCCCATCTCATACATCAAACCATCGAGCAAAATATCATTGAGCTTCAGCCTCTCTGTTATAATCTTCGCCCTCATAGCCACCATCTGAGACCAGTAATGATAAAGCTCCATAAGAGTTCCATCCTTATCGAAGATCATTAAATTGACATCACGTATAACATCTTCCCCTATAAGGATATCAACCACTGATGGCCTCCATGTTCGCAATGACGAGAGACTCAGCAACAGAAACCGCTTCTTTGACTAAATCGAGATCAGTATCAAACTGATCCAGTGTTGTATATTTTTTTACAATCTTTCTCGCAAAACTCCCTATAGAAACACCGTTTGCCTTCACTCCGCACTGTCTTGCAAGTATACCTGTCTTGCTGTTTGTTCCACCGGAAAGAAGTATCATAACTGGTATGCCGCTTTTCTTTACTATGTCTGCACATGCCACAGCCTGGAGGGTTGTATTGTAATCATCACCTTCGCCACTCATAGGGACACCATCTGCTTGAACAATCATACGTTTGCCCGTTATTTCATACATCGACCTTACACGTTCTATAAGTCTTTTATTTGACAAAACGGATCTGTCAAGGCAGACGCTTAGAAAATTATCTCCAATCACACTATTTAAAAGCCTCCAGTCGTGGATTGCACCTTCATCATCTTCGGTCACTGCATGTAATTCCATAGTTTCAACCCCAAGTTGCACACACCGGGGCAATATCTTTTCAAAGTCTGGCTTCCTGTGGATAAATTCTATTGCACTAAAAACACAGGCGTTACCACAGTCCCCGCAGCCTATACATTTGTACTCCTGAATAATAAAGTCTTTATTTATAGCACCCTGTCTGCAGGCAACAATACACTCGCCGCATCCTGTACACATTGCCTTATCGATCTTCGCCTTTCTTACATGGGGGTCTCCCTTCAGTCCTATACTGACATTCAGGTAGGGTCTTATAGGTATGTTTTTATTGAGCGAAGGTGCAATACGGTAAGCAATATCTATTCCCTCATTTGCAGCCACAACAACATCCGTATTGGCAGAAAGGTCATGCATTGCGGCCCCAGCAAGCGTATAGATAGTCGCAAGCCTTCTCACCTCTCTTATGTCCTCATTGCCCGCCCCGCAGACCAGCTTAAATAAAGCCCCTCTTTTCAAGAGATCATGCAGTTCTTCGTATCTGTTCATTTTTATCTACTTGATATAATTTTCTATGCCCTTATAAAAAGCCTTGTGACTTGTAGGGGTAAGGATGTGAATGCCTTCTTTGCCTGAGTCACGCAAACACCCGTCTATCTGTTCAAGAAAGTGTTGATTATACCTGTGGCGCTCGATTATAAGATCCTCATCTTCCGTTTCAACCTTTTCATTGTAGAAATGGAACCCCTCATTCGGATCAAATCCAGCATATCCGTCCATACCGGCAGCAAATATCCTGTCGGCACCCATAACAATAGCAAGGCCCATCAACAGCACAGCAATTGTTCTGCAGTTCGATTGGATAACCCCATCCTTTATGCCAAAGTCATCAAGCTCATCAATGAAATATAGGGTTTCGTAAACACGTGATGTATATTCCCTTACCATGTCGGCAGGCAAATTATCTCCGAGCATGAGTGTAGAATCCTTATCCACTGTATCTATATAATCTTCAAATCTCTTCTTGTTGTTGAAGGCATGGTAATGCGGCTTAAAGAGTCCAGAAAGGTAGTTGGCACCCATTATAATCGGATCGTTTTTGCTGATAAACTTTTCTATCTTTGTTTTATATTCCTTAAGCGTTGGCCCGCTTGCAAGTATAAGAAAATCCCTTCCGGCATGACGATTAACATATGGAACATCTATTATTTTTTTCGGTTCATTTTTCGATTCATTTACTTTTCTCGTTTTACCCTTTTTTAGTCCCCCTATCATCCCGCTTTTAATAATATCATTTAATATGTTTTTTGAAAAACCAACCGGGTTAAGCTTTTTAACAACTTCAAGTGCACTCCAAATATCCTCCATCGAATACTCGCGATAATCAACAAGTGTTTTGGGGTAGTATGGGTGACACTGGAATATACCCGAGAGCATATAGGTAAGTTGATAACCCCAGGGTTCATCGGTCTCGATATTCATAAAAAAACGGTCTATTGCATGAAGAACTGGTATAACATTATATTTGTCTGTTGTTGATAGTTGCAGGTATGAGAGAAGCACCTCGGTCGGGAGATTGCCTGCGCCTCGTCCCATCCCGTAAATAGTTGAATCCACGATGTCAACACCACATTTTATTGCCTCAAGCGTATTTGCAAATGCCATCTGTAGACCATTGTGTGGATGAAATCCTATTTTGATGTGTGTGAGTTCTTTGAATGGCTCGATCAGCGACCGCATCTGATCGGGCAGAATAGAACCATAGCTGTCGGCAATATAGCTATAGTCTATTGTTGAGTCCTTTAGCATATTAACCAGTTCATTTATTTCTTCATGTGTATAGCTTGTTATACCCATGGCCTGAAGAGAAACCTCAAAACCCTTTTTTTTGATTGCCTCGAGTTGTTTGATGGCACCAGGGGTACCATCTTTATGGGCTGCTATCCTGACAAGACTAACATACTGAAGATATTCATCCGTAATATCATCCGTATCCAACTTGCCAAAATCACCCATGATAGCAATCTTTGCACCATTTATTCCCTGAACTACATCCTTCAGATCCTCGATATCGGTAAATCTCCAGAGGCCAAAATCCTGTTTTTTAAAATACTTTTCTGTACCACGAAATCCAATCTCAACAACGTCTATCCCTGCCTTTGAGAGTGCCCTGTAGACCTCCCGAACCATCCTTTTATCAAAACGCCAGTTATTAAGATATCCTCCATCGCGGATGGTACAATCAAGGATCTTATACGTATCTTTCATAGCTCTTATCTAAAACCCCTCTAAATTATTTTAAAAAATATACCTAAATCTTCAAACTATTTTTGCTTAATGCTTCTGACTAACCTAAACTCAAAATGATCAATAACCAAATTACAAATAAATTCCAAAACCCATGTATGTAACTATAAAAAATTCAAATGTTCAAAATTCAAAATATAAATCGTAACAGCTTTTTGTTTATATATTTAAAAAGATGTATGTAAAACGCTAATTACTGTTTTTTTTTACAGCCAACTTAACCATATCCGATATATCAGCCCTTCTCAACCCAACAATAAACGGGGTAAGCCACACAAAAATTATAACAAGAACCGTATATAACAATCCGGAAGCAATAAAGCTAACAAATATATTCCCTGCCGGGATAAGATAATGCTTCACAGATTCTCTTGCAAAAAACGCAAGGACAAGAAAATACCCAATACAAGCAAACTGAAGCAGAAAATATTTACCGTATCTCAGTCTTAAAAACCTTGTATTGAAATATAATCCAATATTTGCCCCAATAAATTGCAGCAATACCATCTTTAAGGCCAGCCCGGTGGCGCCTGCATTTATTCCAAACCGCTCCTTCGGCGCAATAAAACAATAGGTAACGGGTAGCCCAATAAGCATCACGACAATTCCTATATTTCTATATATCACGGTTTGTCCGGTAGCATAGAACATTGAGCTACTGATATGTTCATAAGTCTGATGGATCGGAAAGAAAGACATGATTGCTACTGCATAGAAAGCATCACGATATTTATCTCCTCCAAAAACATATATGATCTTGTCCGCTTCAATTGCAACAAAACAGGAAAAAAATGTTATTATACCACAAAGCAACGGGACATAGCGCTGAAAAAGCATGGACATTCTTTCAATATTGTTTTCCCCAGAAAGTATCGAAAACTCCCTCATAAGTAAAGGTGTCATGGCGCTCGTAAAGAGAAAACAAAATGCTCCGATCTGAAAGGAAAGTCCGAAATAACCCTGCTGTACACTACCTCCATATATCTGTAGCAGCCATCTGTCAAAAACACCTATTAACAAAGCTACCAAGGAATACATAAATAACGGGTGGCTGTAATGGTAAAACTCACCAACATACTGTTTTATAGCAACCATCGATATCCCAAGTTTGTTTATATCAAGAAATCCGCTTTTATGAATTATCCACACAAAGGCTATCCCAAGGGCAATCAAAACAAAATAGTTATAAAAAAAGAAACTGTTAAGATTAAGCCTGTTCATGCCAAAAAGCGTAAGTATGATTATCAAACCAGCCAACCTCTGGGCAATCCTAGCCTTTTCTGAGGAAACCGTTATCCCGTATGCATCAGTTACCCTGTTTAGGATCTGCACCACCCACATTAGAATACCAAACAACGCACCGTAATAGACAAAAAGCATATGCTGTGCAGGCCAAAACCTGCTGTAGACCCCTGTCAACTGCGAAACTACAACAAACACAAACACCGCTAAAGAAACAACACCTGCAAAAAACATGTAGAATAAGACGAGCTCCGATTCTTTCTGCCTCTGGGAAAGTTTTGTATAAAAACAAGTAGAAGTGCCCATATCCAGAAAATTTATTATCTGGCTAAAGAAGTTGCTTAAAAAATTAAAATCCCCGTAAGACCTGGGGCCCAGAGCACGAGGCACAACTATCTGTGTTATCATGTAAATACCGGCACTAATAATATT
>MWEV01000007.1 GCA_002071245.1 Deltaproteobacteria bacterium ADurb.Bin026 | reverse complement strand
ACTGACAAATACAACAGGGGAAGGACGATTTGCGCCGTTTGTCTCAGATCAGAGTGTTTTTCTTGGACAGATTGAACTCATCCTCTATGCCGGACTCAGAGAGGACATATCCATTGAACAGACCAGGGTGGCGCTACAAAGAATCGGAGAAACAGGTTTCGGAAAAGATGCGTCAACAGGTCTTGGAAAATTTAATGTAATATCGGCAGAAGAGTTTAGCCTCTCTTCCCTGGGAAGCGACACACCCAATGCATGTTATGTGCTTGCCCCCTCGGTGCCGGAAAAGAACACATTTTTGCAGATGTATTTTGCTCCTTTTACACGTTTCGGCAGACACGGTGATGTTCTTGCAAAATCTTCAAATCCTTTTAAAAACCCTGTCATAATGGCCGATGAAGGCGCTATTTTTATGCCAGCGGATCTGGATCGCACGATGAATAAACCGTACATCGGTACTGCCGTCACCAACATCTCAAAGGCTGAACCGAACGCTGTAACGCAGGGGTATTCATTATATATACCAGTCATAGTGGAGGCATAATATGGAAAAACCTCTTAGAATAAGACTTCATGTCCTGTCTCCAATTCATATTGGCTGCGACGATATCTTCGAACCGACGAGTTTTGTGATTGATGAGAACAGGAATAAACTTGTGGAGTTTGATCCTGCGGATTTCATAAAACACCTCACCGCAGAACAAAGAAATGAATTTATGAGAATATGTTCGGGAGACAACTTACTCGCTATTTACAAATTTGTTAAGCGGGTTTTTAATCAGGAAATATCAGGCAGAAAAGTAGATATCGCCTCCGGCCTTCTTGAACATTACAAGAGCGTGCTAAAAAAATCATCGTATGATACAAAGGCGATCATCAATCAGTTCACCATAAATAAAACTGCATACAATCCACAGACCAATGAGCCGTATATTCCCGGGACATCCGTTAAAGGTGCGGCAAGAACGGCATATCTGAGCCACCTTGCCGTCAGTAAAGGGAAAAAGGATGCAAAAGAAAAGGCAAAAGACCTTGAGATAGCGCTTCTCCAGGGAGAGTTTGATACAGATCCCTTCAGAATGGTAAAAGTGTCCGACTTTCAATCCGTTGAACAGGTGCGGACAAAAATTGTCTATGGCGTCAATAAGAAAAAAAGGGTAAGCGACTGGGCGACAAAGGCATCGAGCGGTCCCCTGCAGATATTCGAGGTTATCGAAAGCGGTGGTGTTTTTGAAGGCATCATAAACATCGGTATACCGGAAAAAAAGGCAGGCATAAAAACACCTGTTGAGCAGACAACTCTGCTCAAGGCAGTCCATCAGCACTACAACAAGTTGTATGCTCAGGAAGTCGCAATAACAAAAGAGTGTGGTTTTCGGCCCGTAACCGCAGATTCATTTTCAAAACGTTTTGGTGATTCATGTTTTCTTATCCGAATCGGGAGACATTCCGGTGCAGAAGCAGTGACCATAGAAGGGAACAGAAACATTAAAATCATGCAGGGGTATAGAGAACCGCCTAAATATTCCAGGTATGGCAGCACGACCATCTGGCTTGCATCCGAGACAGCAAGGCCGACAGCGAATAATGGACTCACCCCTTTCGGATGGGCTGTTCTTGAAATAGTTCCGTTTGATGCAGGGAAAGGTCTTTTCGCTACCGTGAGAAAAGAATTTAAAAGCCCTTCACCGTCAGAAACAATAAATGAATCATCAAGCTCTGTTCAGGATGGAACGGTTGATTCTCTGCCCGGCATAATTAAAAATCCTCCTGAACAAATCACCTGGCGGAATGTTACTCTCGTCTGGAGGCCTAATGATCAAACGCTGTCCACCGTATTTGAAGGGAAGAAAGCAGAAAGAAAAATAGGTACAGACAGGTCCTTTGTCCCCGGGCACTATCATAAGAAACTTTTCAAAGGGAAAAAACACATTCAGGCTGACATTGTCGTAGAACATATCGGCGGCAATGCTTTTAGAATCATTGCTTTTAATGAAGAATAGCTTTTTTGGACAGAAAACAACTATAGGTATGATAAAGCACGAGAGGAGAGTAAACCAATGAACCATGTTCATATATGTCTTGTATCGGATCAGACCATACCAAATATTTTGGGGATCTATCATTTCAAGCCTGACATGATCCTTTTCATTACAACAAAAGAGATGGAAAAGAAGGGAAAAACAACCTCAATCCTTGACGTAATGGAGATGATGGGATTCAATTACGAAAACAGGCATAAAAAAATAATAGTTCTCGGGGATTCAATACTCGATTGCCACAGAAAAATTGATGAAGCGATTCAAGAGATTGATGAATCAGAATTTTCTGTAAACCTCACAAATGGCACGAAAATCATGTCCATTGCAGCGTATGATTATTTCAAGGACTACGGCAGTAAAATGATCTATATCCCCATAAATAAAAATGAGTATATCACCCCTTTTCCAAAGAAGGCGCAAAACAAGCCGGAACTGCTTGGTCTTCGTGTGTCCGTCAGTCAGTATCTCGCAGCCTATGGACTAAAGGTGTCTAACTCAAAAAACCTCGAAAAATACAGCAAAGAGGCGCTGGAAAGAAAAGAGTTGTCCCGTTGGATAGCAGAAAATTACAGCGACATAATAAATCTTCTTGTAGTGCTTGGTGGCGCTTTACGCATACACCGCGACGACGAAAAAGATTATTTGTGTCAGGCTGAGTTTGAAAATCCAACCAGGCTGGAAAGAGAGCTTATGGCCCGGATGAATATGCACTACTCAGGCAAAAACCTTTCAAAACTCATGACCCGTTCTGAAATAAGATATATTACCGGCGGGTGGCTTGAAGAATTCTGTTTCTGCGAACTCCACCATTATCTTAATAGCGGCATCGACGACATAAAGACTGGACTGAAACTGAAAAACCGCAAAGGCACTGAAAATGAGTTTGATGTCATGTTTACGATGGATAATGCACTCTATTTTGTTGAATGTAAAACCCTTGAACAGCAGAATCTTGATTACAAAGATATTCTGTATAAGATTGGCGCATTGCAGCAAGATTTCGGGTTGAGGGTCAATAGCTTCTGGGTTACCACATCGTCAGGAATAATGAAGAACGACGAATTAAAGCCTGCGGTGGAAGCAAGGGCAGCGCAATTCAATACAGTCATTGTCCCTCCGAAAGACGTACCAGATTTTGGAAAAATAGTGGCAAAAAAGTTAAAGTTGGAAAATCATAATAACATTAAAACAGAGCAATAGAGAGGATGCGGCACATATGATTCCGAGCCACGTTATAGCTGATTATACCGAACTGATCCCCCTCACAAACGTTCTTTCGACACTGAAGAACCAAGGAAAAATCCTCATTGCCATCCTTTACGGCTCATTCGCGAAAGGGAATCCTCATCCACGTTCCGATATTGACCTGGCCGTCTATCCAGAGGGAAGGGGCGAAAATGAGGTCATCGACATTATTGACACAATTCTCATGTCCGCTGAAAGAGATATTTCTATTCTCCGACTGGACGATGAAGATGAATCACCGTTTATTGTCCAGGAAGCCCTGAAGGGGATACATCTTGTGGAACCGGATCGTAACTTGCTATATGAGATAAATCACCGTGTGCTACACGAATCAGAAAGTATTCGTTACAGAAGGAATATGTAAAGTGGATAAAGTACAAAGATTGTTTCATTTTCTCGATGAGACCATTATCTATTTTTCAAAGAAACAAGAAGGTATTGACCGCGATACATATTATGCCGATCGGGATATCCGAAGCATCCTCGACAAAACAATCAATGATATAATCCTCTGTCTGGTCGATATTGCAGAAGAATGTCTGAAAAAAGAAGGAAGGCATGTCCCCGATACTTACAGGGATACAATTCTTGCGTGTCATGAGTTTCTCGGTGATATCGTTCTTAAAATTGCTCCTCTGGTGAAACACAGAAACGAAATGATACATCAGTACTTAAAAATAAACTGGCAAAATATCATTACCGTCAAAGGCCGTATCCCTGCGATTCAGGAATACCTTTTGAAGGTGAAAGAAACGTTAGGAGGCCAATGATTCAAATGACTGAAATAGATTTATCTTCATTTTTTATAAATAACGCCAAACTCTGCGACCTTGATGCCTATATTAAAAAGGCCATTGACCTTGCCGGCGAAGGCAATGATGTGGTACTAACTGGCGCAGGACCAGTTTGGCTTTATCTCAAGATTGCCCATGCGCTTCATGGCAAGGCGCGCAAGCTCATCTACCGCTCACCTGTCACAGGGGATGTGGTGATTTTTGACCATTCACCAGAATAATCGATTAACAGAAATATTTCAGAAATATTTCTTTCAATGAATAATCTCAGTTTCTCCATTAGAATTATTCTAAAAAAATAAATTAAACAATGGAGGAGTAAAATGAAAAAATGTACCAGCGCATATGATTATGAAATGCAAAACAGCACAGCAGGAGCCAGAAATACAGAAACCATAAATAACTTTATTAGGGGAGGTTAAACGATGGAAATATTTCTTTTAATTATGTTGATAGGTCTTCTTTATAGAAAATAGTGGTGATCTATGAGCAGAACGCTTTATCTTATTGCCTATGATATCACAGAAAACAAGCGGCTGAGCAGGGTGCGCCATTTCCTGAAAAATTATAGCACCGGTGGCCAAAAATCAGTATATGAATGTTTTTTGACAGACAGGGAGCTTCGTGATGTATCGAGCGGGCTTATGGATTTGATTGAAATATCTTCGGATCGCATCCATATATTCACGATGGATGGGCGCAGCAGGACACACACTCTCGGAATTGCTGTTCAACCACATAACCCTGCATTTTTTTATATAGGATAAAGACTGTACTGAGAACTGATGGGCGCATGTATATGTCATTTTTTTGTATGATTGCCGTTAAATATTGGCTGTATATTATCTATTAATTGGGGTGTTTTTATGGGTACGCTTTATATCGATCGCAAAGATGTTCACATAAGGCTTGACGGTAATGTCCTTGCCTT
>MWEV01000006.1 GCA_002071245.1 Deltaproteobacteria bacterium ADurb.Bin026 | reverse complement strand
GCTTGAAAAGACATTGAAGAAAGAACCTAATTTCATTACCGACAACGGTGAACTGAAAAAATGGGTTATTATCAAGGGATTAAACAGTGTTTCCATGATAAAAATAAGTGCGAAACTTTAGTAAAAAACTTGACAGTATTATTGTTGTTATCATGCACATATGTCTTGGCATTGTTTTGGGGAATAACATAAGTGTCATTAAAGACCCTCAGCAGATATGATCTTGCTTCATCGTATCCTTGAGCGAAACAATCATTGCCAGTTAGAAGAATAGCCACAAACAGTAGCCAGTATAACCTACACATAATTCAGCCTCCATTCAGAGAAATCCTTCCCGTGTCGGGTTTATCATCACATCACATAACGTCTTAAATCAGCGGTGCGGTTTACCGCATCAGCTGGAGTGGCTTGTTATCTACTGATATTTTAATTCTTTCTTTGCAAACCTATAAAAGTCTCTTAAACTCTTCAATAGTAAGACCAGCATCTTTTACGATACCAGCCATTGTGAAAGCATCTACAGGGTTTGCTCTTGGGATAGTAATAATACGCTAACCATTAGTCATTGTGATATGCTTGCCTTCTCGGGCAATCCAGAAGCCTGCTTTTTGAAAAGCTTTGACAGCCCGCTGGTGATTTACTCCCGACAATTTAGGCATTGGCTATTTCTACATAGCGGGATTCTTTATCCTTTGTCAATTCCTCAACGGTTTCTAAATATGCCTGTATAGCGTCTTTAATGTTTTCTAATGCCTCTGTTTCTGTCTGTCCCTGTGACCAGCATCCTGGCAGACCAGGTACCCAGACGGAGTAACCTTCCTCTGTTTTTTTGATATTAACCTTGTATTTCATAGCAATACCTCCAAAACAATCATTATTTATATTTTACTGTTTATCAACGCTTGACACAAACCTTATATTTTCTGTGACAGTAAAAACCTATGGGACAATCAGTGTCAAAATCGCAATCACCTTCATACCTTGGGCTTATGCTATCAAGCCTTGGCAGGTAGTGTAAACTCTTTTGTGTAAATTCTTTTAAAGGGTGAAAAAAGGATGTACCTCCTATAAAATAAAGTGACCTATCATATCACAGATATTTTAAAAAGGAGGAACATCCATGGAACTAAAACTGAGTGTATCAGAAGTATTGACATTAATCAAGGAGGTTGAAAACGTGCCGGCAAAGATATTTGAATACATCGGCGTAAACATACAAGAAGCTGTCGGCAAATTCCTTACAAACCTCATGGATAACGAACTCACCCATCATTTAGGTAGAGAAAAATATGTCCGTAAAGAAGGTAAGATTGATTACCGTAACGGCAGCTATAGCAGAAGATTCTGTATAAAAGGTATAGGCGATGTTAAAGTAAAGGTTCCCAGGGATCGTGACGGAGACTTTAAAACTTAGGTCATTCAAAGAGGCAAACAATACGAAGACAGAATCACAGACGAATGGATATCACTGAGAACCACAAATATCATCGAAAGGTTGAATAAAGAATTCAAACGAAGGACAAAACCGATGGAGATAGTTGCAGGAGAAAACTCATGTTATCTTCTACTGGCCTTTATATCCCTTAAGATGGAGATGAGCTGGAGGCATACTAAAATAGGGAAGGTACATCCTAATTTGCCCTTCTATAAAAAATTTACACAATTAGGTTGACAGTACCGGGTATTTGATATAATTTTTTTTCATTAAAGAGAGGATAATTCTGGGGTGAATATAACGAAGGACGACTCTGGAATAATTGTAGTAACATTTCCTTACAATCCCCAGCTTGTTGCGAAGGTTAAAACCATCCCCGGCCGCAAATGGCATCCTGAAAAGAAATATTGGAGTTTTCCCAATACAGATGGGACATTAGAAAAGATTTTAAAGGCTTTTGAAGGTGAAGAAGTTCACATAGACTCTGCATTGCATGTCAAAAATGCCCCCTCACCCATTGTGGGAGAGAGTAAGGGTGAGGAGTATCTTAAAGACCTCCGTAGAGAGCTCCTCTCAAGAAAATACAGCTATAAAACCGTTAAGGGTTACATCTATTACAACAGAGATTTTCTTAACTTCGTAAATAAGAAAACCTCTGAGATTGATGATTCCAACATAAAAGATTATCTCCTTTACCTCGCAGAAGAAAAACAGTCTGCAACTTCTACATTGAACCAAGCAATCAACGCCTTGAAATTCTATTATGGGACAATGCTTAAAAAGAAATTTGTCTATGAGGTCAGAAGACCCAAGAAAGACAAAAAGCTTCCAGTTGTATTAAGTAAAGAGGAAATTGCAAAAATCCTTAATTCAGTAGATAATGTAAAACATAAGGCAATCCTGATGATTGCCTATTCTTCAGGGTTAAGAGTCAGCGAGGTTGTAAAACTTAAAGTTGAGGATATTGACAGCAACCGGATGCTTATACATATTAAGGGATCAAAGGGGAGAAAGGATAGGTATACTCTGCTATCCAAAACTGTTTTAGAAACCATAAAGGAATATTTGAAGAAATATAGACCTCAGAAATGGCTGTTTGAGGGTGTAAGAGAAGGTCGATACTTATCAGCAAGAACAGCAGACAAAATATTTATAATTGCCTGCAAGAAAGCCGGGATCAACAAGGAGGTCTCTTTTCATACCCTCAGGCACAGTTTTGCCACACATCTCTTAGAGGGAGGAACGGATTTAAGGTATATTCAGGAGTTATTAGGTCATGCTCACAGCAAGACAACCGAGATTTACACTCATGTAAGCACGAAAAGCTTAGGGAAGATAGTCAGTCCAATTGATACCTTAAATCTGAATAAAGGGGGGTGAGAGATGACAATATTTGTCAGGTTAAGGGATTTCTGGCGATTCAGCCAGAATGAAAATATCCGCACCAGGTGCTGATATCATCCTATTTTGGAAGTATATCTGCACCAAGTGCTGATACAAACAAGTTAG
>MWEV01000005.1 GCA_002071245.1 Deltaproteobacteria bacterium ADurb.Bin026 | reverse complement strand
TATGGTAAGGGTTCCGCCTCATGTCCATCAAAAGCTTGTTGTCCAGGCAGCCGAGGAAGGTATCAGCCTGAACAGGCTTGTTAGCTCTAAGCTTACATGATCAGGGTGGGAGCAGGTTGTTCATGGTATCTGCGTGTTCGCTAAACCGAAGTTCTATCCGATAAATTAATGTAAGTGACTTTAATCATTGAGGTAATGGTTAATATTGGCTTCAAATTGTTACCATGTATATCGAATCCATACCAAATAGGAATTCCCGACCGACTATTTTATTGCGCACGGCCTGGCGTGAAGGTGATCGTATAAGGAAGAAGACGGTCGCCAACCTGACCAATTGGCCTTCTGAAACCGTCGAGGGATTAAAGCTACTGCTTAAGGGAAAGAAGCTTTTCCCCGCAGAGGAACTCTTCGAGATCGAACGGACCATTCCCCATGGTCATGTCCATGCCGTTGTGGAGAGCATCAAGAAAACCGGATTGGAAGGAATGATATCTGCGAAGCGGTGCCGTCAGCGGAATCTGGTCGTGGCAATGATCGCAGGAAGACTACTTTTCGTGAAAAAACTGGGTTAGTTTAGCATGATAAATTACAAAACGGCCGCGCAGAGACTTGGTGGATGCTTCTTATATATATAATCCAATCTATTCGAACACTAAACCCGATTTTATCCGAACGGCCTTTTTATGATCCTTTCCCTCCCATTTTTACTTTACAAAAGTGTTTAATCTAAGTCAAGTTTGAATATATCTTTCTCATAGAATCTTCTCCTTTCAGTATTATCTTATGGGCATTATGAACTATCCTGTCGCATATTGCATCTGCATCTGTACTCCCCCACAACCATTGTTGCCATCATTGCTGAATAATCCGCTAAAAAGGCGGCCTATCCAATATGTGTATTTATCAGCCAGGGGATAGGCTTAAAAAAGATTCAATAGTAAATCTTTCACAAATTCGCACCATTGATAATAGACGGTTAATAGGGTCAAAGATAGTAACCCTTTCCGATGATATTATGAAAAAGGTAGACAAAGCGCTAAAAAACAGTCTTGCCCTGTGAGAATTGTTTTTCAGATGAATCTCAACTGCATTTACAATATCTGCATCTTAGCCACAACTTGCTGAAATTCTCTTGCCGAATTGAGGTCTCCCATTGTCTCCAATAGTGTGGCTACTTTTTGAAAGGGTACGTCGTACTCCGGGAATATCTCGGCAGCCTTCTGGTAACATCCAAGCACCTCTATCTTTTTACCCTGAGCCGACAATACATCACCCAATAGCACCATTGACAAGATTGACTCGGGATTTCTTTTGAGAGCCTCGTTTATCACAGCTATCTTGTCTGTTGCAAGGCCTATCATATAGAGGTACGGCCGATAGTCAGCCCGGCATAAATCTGCTGCCATTTTTAATGTCCTTACTGCATCTGCCTGCCTTTCGGCATGAGCGGAATAGATGGAACCCCCGAACAACAGTGTTTCAAAATCAGTGTTTTTCAGTTTCAAATGACGTTTATTCTGTTTGGCCCCCGCTATATTGGTAAGCCGTTTCCAATATTTATGAGGTACGTCGCTCTCAGACCAGGCGATGCGTTCCAAACCTTCAGCGTAAAAAGACAGGCGCGCTGCTGCATGTTGAGATTGGAGGCGGTTATTTATTATGTATTCACGAGCCTGCCTGCCTATGGTATGAATTTTATCCCTGTTGCCTGCAAGGTCTGCAAGGATGGCTGTCATTTCTTTTCCATCCCTGAACAGGTAACCTGTCGTACCGTGTTCTACTGTATTGTAGGTTGATATGTCACTTACAACAGGCACTATGCCGTTTACTGCATACTCACAGAACTTTAAGTCGGACCTTGATCTGTTGAAAGGCGTATCGGATAGAGGTGCTATGCCTATATCGATGTTCTTGAGAAAATTATGGTAATCATATATTGAACCTATTCCGTAGTTTGTTTTTTTACCTTCAGGTATATTATAAAATAACTGGTAGATTTCTTCAGTGCCCATGAAGCAGAAGTGAACATTTGGGGTGTTGTTGATGAACGGGATAATGTATTTTGCTATAGCCATAACATCTTCAAGATGGCTGATTGATCCACCCCAGCCTATCCTTATCTTGTCGCCACAGGGTTTTCTTTCAGGTGGTATAATTGATATCTGGTTAGGAAACGTCCTGTGATATGGGTTTAAGTACCCGTATTGGTATTCAAGACCTTCCGATGTGAACTGCAACCCGTCGCAATACCATGCCGTTCTTTTTATGAGTTGTCTGGTGTCAGGTATTTGATAGGTATCATATAACGGGCTGTAGTTCGGAACGTGCTGGAAGTCATCGGCTATTTCAAACACAGTCAGTTTCCTTTCCGTCTTCCTTTTTCTTATCATAGGCAAAAAGTCAGCGTTGAAGAAATGATTCAACACAACTACATCTGCATGACGCATTACATTTGCCATTTCCCTGTGGGCACCAACCATTTCAATGGTATATACCCCATCCAGCCCTGCAAGAGCGGCACAGGGGGTGTGTATTCTATAATAATAATCGCCGCTTTCAGCGAAGCTCGGTACTCCAATATGAGCGATAACCACAGGCATCAAATATGTATTAACTCTGGCTTCTGTCAATGTCAACTTAAATATGTCCAATTATGGCAAAGTAAAAATGTACCACCTATGATTTGTACCGGTACCGGGTCACCTCCTTCATGATGTTTTGCATGACATGTATTTATGGTATTAGACAAAATAAGATATTTTAGTGAGAACACTTTCGGTTATAATTGTATACAGGAGGACATAAGG
>MWEV01000004.1 GCA_002071245.1 Deltaproteobacteria bacterium ADurb.Bin026 | reverse complement strand
ATAACAACAGAGAATTCTTTAGGATTGAGGATCGTCTTTTAATTAAATGGAGGATCATCACGCTTGAAGAGTTTGATGAACTAAAAAACACGGTAAGATTTAGCCCTGCAAAACCTACAGATGACCCTTTAGATATAGAGCTGTTCAGGAATGCGCCGATAAAAGACAAACAGGAAAACGAACGTATTTATAGTTATCTTATGGTCATCAATAAAAAACTCGACATGATACTTGATTATTTGAACGAATCTGTTGACGAGGAAAAATATATTTCACGAAACACGAGGGTTGATATCAGCGGTTCTGGCATCAGCTTTGTTTCAGATGTGCAAATGACGTCAGGGGACTATGTTGAGATGAAAATCGCATTACCCATGTACCCCCATTTAAAGATTCATACATTGTGCAAAGTTACAAGAACCAAAACGATAGAAAAAGACCATGAAAAACTTTGGGAGACAGCCTTTAACTTTCTCGTCATAAACGATAAAGACAGGGAGATGTTAATAAATTATATCTTTATGAGAGAAAGGGAGATGCTGCGTTATAAGTTTGAGTCTTTAGGTTGATGATGTATGGACATAACAACATTATTAGGGCTGATATTAGGTGCTGGTGCAGTGGTTGCATCTTTTTTGATGGAAGGGGGACATCTATCATCATTAATACAGGTTCCTGCCATGATTATCGTTATATGTGGAACATTTGGCGCAGCGACAGTTACAATACCTTTCAGCGAAATAAAGAACCTTCCAAAATTGATGGGTATAGCCTTATCCGAAAAGAATCTCAATTTTCAACAACTGATCGATCTTATATGTGATCTTGCCACCAAATCGAGAAAAAATGGTCTTTTAAGTCTTGAGAATGAACTTCCAAAAATCAAGAATTCTTTTCTTAAAAAGGCATTACAGCTCTCAATAGATGGATTTGAAACGAGTAAAATCAGGGAGATTCTCGAAATCGAGATGTCATATATAGAAGAAAGACATAGGGTGGGTGCGTTGTTCTTTCAGAAATTGGGAGGTTTTTCCCCGACCTTTGGTATAATTGGTACGGTACTTGGGTTAATACACGCCCTGAGCAATATGGAGAGCAGTGAAAACATGGCGTCATCGATAGCGGGTGCATTTATTGCGACTCTTTGGGGTGTTGCGCTTGCAAATATCTTTTATTTGCCTATAGCGGATAAGCTCAAGGCGAAACATCAGCACGAGGCGCTTTACCTTGATATAATCTGTGAAGGGGCTATTGCCTTATCTATGGGAGATAATCCGAGGGTTATTCGTACGAAACTGATGTCGTTTTTACTTCCAAACAAGAGGGGTGATAATTTCAAATGAGACGAAAAAATGGTGCAGATGAGCATGAAAACCTTGAAAGATGGCTTTTGACATATGCAGACCTTATAACACTTTTACTCGCCTTTTTTATCATGATGTATACATTCTCAAAACAGGATGCGCAGAAGTACAACGAGGTTACGGCACATCTGAAATCGATCTTTTCAGGTGGTTCAGGTATTGCCAAAAAGGGTAACTTGGAAGGTAAACTTCCTGTGGATTTGCAGATGCAGATAGGCTCAAACGCTATGATAGAAGAGAGAATTAAGCAGGAGTTCAGGGAAATTGCAGACGAAAACGGACTTAAAAACAATATTACGGTCTTTACCGATGCGAGGGGGGTTGTGGTCAGGATTATGGACAAGGCCTTTTATGATGAAGGCAAGGCAGACCTGAAACAGGGGGCAAAAAATGCGCTTAATAAGATCATTCCCATCATGAAAGGCATAAAAAACCATATTAGAATAGAAGGGCATACAGATGATACGCCTATCAGCAAGGGCGAATTCAAGTCAAACTGGGAACTGTCTGTCAGGAGGGCAACAGAGGTTGTAAGATATATTGTAGAGAAGGGACCCATCGCCCCCGATAGGGTTTCTGCGACTGGTTATGCTGAATATCGACCAATAGTAAGTAACGACACCGCAGAAAACAAGGCATTAAACAGACGTGTTGAAATCATTATAGAAAACACCAAACAAGTCCTTTAACATCGAAATATATTTTTTGCAAGTTTTTCAGCAGGACAAGTCTGGCAAGCTGCAGATTGTTCTTATAAGGTTTTTGTCTGTGAATGGTTTGTTAAGGAATGCGTCGACATGCTCTTCTTTCAGAGATTCCCTCTGGCGTTCACTCATAAAACCGCTTGCTACGATTATCTTTGTATCGTTGCATATCTTCCTCATTTCCTTGAGGACCTTGTCGCCTTTTATCCCTGGCATTATCATGTCGAGTATTACCAGGTCTATATTATTGTGAGATGTTTTGAAGATTTCTATTGCCTCATTGCCGTCTTTTGCCTCAATGACCTTTAATCCCGCATCAGTCAGAACACCATTTACAAATTTCCTTATCGTATCTTCGTCGTCGACAACAAGTGCATGGAGTTTTGGCTTTATACGCCTTGTGGAATCAATTTTTTGAGATAAATTATTGGTTTTTTTTACGGCATTTACAGGTAGATAAATAATAAAAGTTGTTCCTTTCCCAGGTTTGCTATCGATTTCGATAAAGCCACCGTGATCAGAAATTGTCTTTTTGACGAGATAGAGTCCAATGCCTTTATTTG
>MWEV01000003.1 GCA_002071245.1 Deltaproteobacteria bacterium ADurb.Bin026 | reverse complement strand
AGTGGAAGCATTTACAAGCGTTGCCATATCCCATCTTTGTGTATTATTGTAAAACTGTCTACCGTAATCAGGATGGAAAACCTCAACCCTGTAATCAGTTGCCGGGCTGACCTTTATAGAATATGTGCCGTCTGTCTGAATTGGTCCACCAGCACCGCTTCCGGTCTTTTCAGAGAAGGCATTGACCCAGCCTTTGTTGTCCGTGATAGCGCTGCCGTCTTTTTTCACGGTTCCTTTTATTGATATTCCCTGGCTGAGCGCAAAGTTAATGTTGTCTCTTGAACCGCTTGATGTATCAACAAGGTCAGCCTGCATCCAGTCTGCCTTATTATTCCACATCTGAGGAACATAGTTAGGATGCCATACGCCGACCCTGTAATCTGAAGCTGGTTTTACATTTATAGAATATTTACCGGCCGAATCGGTTTCAGCACCGCCGCCGGACATATTCGTTTCAGAATGGGCATTTACCCAGATTCCTGATACAGCATTGCCGTTATAGGTTACAGTACCTGATATTTGATTGCCGGAGGAAAGGTTGAAGTTGATATTTGTCCTGTTTGGACTCGCATCACTTACAAGCACTTCGTCAGCATCCATCCAATCATATTTATCGTTGTAAAACTTTCTTATGAGTCTGTCCGCAAATGCCTCTACTTTATATTTGCAATTGTTTGGCAGTACCTTGAGTGTATATTTGCCATCCGCTTTTGACGGCTCTCCGACTCCGTACATGCAGTTTTCTGACCATGCGTTTATCCAAGCACCTGACACAGGAACTTTGCCCGCCATAACAGTACCCGAGATAGTGCCCATCACAGTCGTTTTAACTACAAAGTCAACACCCTTTGCGCCGCTTGAGGAAAAATCAAATACCGTTGCATGACTGAAATCCCCTGTGGGGTCAGCATCTGCACAATCGGTCGAGCAGGTGTTCACATTGGTAGTTACATAAAACAGATTAGGATATTCTGGATGATTCATATTTATCCTGTAGCCAGTAGCCGGGGGCACGTTGAAACTAAATTCTCCCTTGCTGTTTGTCTGTCCTCCACCCCAAGTCATAGCAGTATCAGAGTTTGCATTTACCCATACGCCTGCAAGCGGTGTATTATCATCCTTTTTTACGCTTCCGGACACAGTAACACCGGTTTTCATGATTATATTTACACCGGTAACACTGCCTTTCTCCGTGCTAATCTCAGTTGCCTCATTCCATAAGGTTGTACTTGCAGAGGCCAAGCATGTCTCGCCGGCCTCATAGATGTTATTTTCGGTATTTGAAATCGTGTTGCATTTCCACATCACCCTCGGGTATGAGTCGGAAAATGCCTCTACCCTATAGCCTGTACCAGTGGGGACATTGATTGTGAAATTACCGCTTGTATCTGTCACAGCATTACCCCATCCTGTCGGTCCAAAGGCATTAACTGTTATATTTGCGATCCCAGTACCATCATCCTTTTTTACGCTACCCTTTATTGTATTGCCTGAAATCATCCGTATATCAACGCCCGTTGCATTATTGGCAGTAACATCTACAAGAGCCGCCTTGTCATAAGAACTCGTCGAAGGCTGGCCGCCATGCCCTCCAAAAAATACCTGTGGAGAACCAGGCTTGTTCGCCATTACTATGTAGTCAGGCGCAGGCGAAACAGTTATAGTATAAGTTCCATCCTCTTTGGTGTTAGAACCACTATCCGAACCTGTACTGTTAGAATGTGCATTAACCCAAATATAGGGCACAGGTGTTGTGCCGTCAGATTCCGTTATCTTACCCGATATGCTTTTGCATGAAAGGAGATAAAAATCGATACCCGTTGCGTTTCCATTTGTTACATCAACCAAATCAGCTTCCATCCAGCCTTTCTTGCTATTGTAGAACTGCTGGGCATAACCAGAGACAGAAACATCTACCCTATAATCCGATGCTGGTCTTACAGAGATTGAATAGTTACCGTCAGCGTCTGTTGATGCGCCTGCACTGTTTTGCAAGCCCTGTGAAGACGCATTGACCCATGCATTTGCGACCGGGCTGCCGCCCGCATATACTTTCCCGCTTATCGAATGGGCGGGGCTGAGAATGAAATCGATGTCTTCTGTGGTCTGATTTGCACCAACATAAATGGGCGACGCAAGGTCCCATCTGTCAATCGAATAATAAAACTGCTGAGCATAGCTTGCTGCCGATGCCTGAACCTTGTATCTGCCTACAGGTAAACCCTTTATTTCATATAAACCGTCAGTTCCCGTGATGGCGCTTACCGGAACTCCGAATTCTGGCATTGCTGTGACAGTGGCTCCTGGAATTGCTGTACCATTTTCTTTTGTAACCTTTCCCTTTATTGTTCCAAGGCTTGTTGCATCGGGGGTAATAATGATATGTCCAAAACTCACTTCACCTGCAAATATGGGGTATGTCATAGTCGGAACAACAAGCCCATCTACCTCTACCGTTATTGTTCTGGTCCCTGGAGTAATATTGGGAATCAGATAGGCACGGCCTGGGCTGATCTCATAGTACTGGCCAGGAGGTATCGGTCCATTGCCATCTACATAAAAACGTACCTGCTTGTTATATGTTTGTGTCGCATAGTTAAATATGCCGAGGTCTGAATTGTCGCTACTTGTCAGTTCCACAATTACATGACCTTCGTTTGAGTTAAAGCTGATCATGCTCCTGCTTTCAATATCCGTTTTCATCGTATCTGATATCGCCATCAATTGATACAGGTTGCAAGGCGGATATGGGGGCATGCCGCAGCCAGAGGGAACAGAGGTGTCTATGTTTGTTGAACCCACCTGCACCCCTATATTGGTATTTAAACAGCCGGTTGCCGTTACTTTAAACCAATGAAGCTGGTTTGCAGGAATACCTGTCAGGGTGAATTTACCAAGTGTAGCTACAGCGGACGAACTGGTTGTTGAGATGCCGGGGTTGCTTATCAGACTTACGTTTGCACCTCCGAGCATCTGTGGCCCTGGCGTCCCTCCTCCCTCTGGAGGAGTAGTCGGCGGCGGCGACATTTTCCTGACAAAACCGGTCAGGGATATTGTGTCAGCACCCTGAACCTTTACAACCATGCCTGAAAAAAATACAAGGCATACAATGAATGACCAGATTAAAAAATGGTGTTTCTTTTTCATTTTTTTCCTCCCTGGTTATTTACCAAAACTTCTCATATAGTTTATAGTTGAAGACATCTTGTTATAATAACTGTAATAGTTGTAGCTTCTCGATTGTGATGTGAACTGGTAATAGCGAGATTGCATATTTGCCGACCAATTATTGTAACTTGACGGCGACTGATATGAGGTTATTGTTTGCGCTTCTGGGGCACCCGCAGATGTGTTTGACTCATTGGCGCCTCCTTGTGAAACACCTGCCATTGACAAGGCCATATTCTTATTCTGCTGGATTGCGGCAAGATTAACGGCGTCTGTTAATGGCTCCATCTCTCTTTTTGCGTATTCTCTGCTGTTTGCCTCAACCTGTTTCTGTGTCCTCAAATTTTCCGCCTCCTGCATCCTCTTTGCAACCCACATGCCGACCTCAAATCCTCTATCACCTTTCAGAACAACCGTATCAGGGTTATCTGTGTTTCTTTCGTTCCCTTGAAGGGAGGCATTAATTCTGGCTTCAGACACTGAATGTGAATCCTTTGTGTCTCCATCGTCCTTATCTGTCTTACCCATGCTCGATCTACCCTGGTTCATCCCTGAAACAACAGTTTTACCATCGTCTTTATCTAAACCAACAGTCTTTTTTTCTACTGCACCGACAGTTCGTCCTCCCTTTCCCGCAAATACGCTGTACTGCCCCTGATTTAAACCTGGCGTTTTAAATATCAGAAGTTCTGTCGCATTACCCTTTGCATCCCTGAAGATAACATAGTTGAGCGGATAGGCGATCATCTTTATACCCTTTTCAAGAGGAACACCTTTAAAGTCCACACTAATTTTCCTGTTTTCCTGAGTCCTGTCGATAAAAATCTTAATATCCAATGCCCTGCTGACTTCTGATGCTATGGACGAAAGCGCTGCATCGTCCGCATAGACATCCATCATATTTTTATTGAAATTGATTTTTAAAGTAGAGCTGCTTGCTGAATTAAGTGATATAATAAAGAAAAAAACGATTGCGATGATAAGTATCTCTTTTTTTAGCATGAATCACTCATAATGTATCTAATTTTAGTATCGGAAATCACTTTTGTCAAATACAATATCCGCCTCTCAATAATTTAAATCCAGCATAACACTTATATACTAAACGCTCTGATTTGTATATGACGTATATCACATTTTTTAAATAAATTTTGCATTCCAGTGATGACATTCCATAAAATAACATACAAACTCGTTTGAAATGATTTATAGTGTTATGGATATGTTTTTATGATATTGTTCACTGTTTATATTTTGATGTATTTTAGAAATATTCTGTTATAATATAAAAAATATAGGGATGTAAATATCGACAAAATGAGCATAAAATTAGTTACTTTCAACAAGATACCACACAAAGATAAAATTTTGTCACTATTTGTTCAAAACAAGAAATACTATATATATTTCGCAATTATCACTGTCTTGGCAGTTTTATTTTCTATCGTCATGTTGATTGCAGTAAATGCATCGATCATGAAAATACCTGTTCGTTTTTTTGACAAAAATGCATATGCAAAAACAACATCTGTCAAAGATGCTTCTGAAAATATCGTAGCAACTGTCGCTGCCATTGCGGAAAGAAACCTGTTCAGAGCAAAACTTGAGATAGAGTTGCCTAAACCAAAAACCGAAGAAGAAATAGAAGAAGAAATGCTTACATCCATCGTTAGTGATTTGACTTTGAAGGGTGTATGGCTTGGACAGAAAAAAGGAGATTCTTATGCGGTCATAGACAGAGGAAAACAAAAAGGCGTCTGGACTTATGAGATTGGAGAAATTATAGAGAAAGGATTGTCCGTATCGGAAATCAAATCCAATGCGGCTATCCTGAAAAAGGATGAATATGCGATATTAGTAAAGCTTTTTGCGAAAGGCTTCGAATGGATAAGCAAACCAAAGGTCATGACTGCTGCTGCAAAATCTAAAACAGCAACCGATGCTTCGCCTGCGCCGAAAAAGGAAAAAACTGAGCCTCTAAAACCAGACTTGACAAAAGAAATCAAAACAGATGGCAACAAAGTAATCATCTCTAAGGCGCTTGCAGACCAGATAAGGGCGGATAACAGCGTCATAATGTCACAGGTTGCCATAAAGGGATCTCTTGACAGTAAAGGCAAATCAAACGGTTTTAAAATTGTATCGGTTGACAGGGGTAGCGTTGCCGAGAAGATTGGAATAAGGACAAACGACATCGTACATGAGGTTAACGGCTTCGCTTTACGCTCTTCCGATGATTTGAAGAAGGCTCAACAGACATTTAAAAATTCCGGCAAGTTTGAGGTAAAGATATTGAGAGGGGGTCAGACGAAAACGCTTTATTATGAAATACGTTGAAAATAAAATGAATAACAGGAAATTGACAGTAAGGGTTTGCGTGTATTTTTTAATCTTCTGGCTGGTTCTTGCCGGCATTCCAGGCGTTGCCGGTTCTCAGGGCGGGAACCTGGTCCAGATGAATTTCGACAACATTGAATTACGTGATTTAATCAGGTTTGTCAGCAATGTTATGGGTAAAAATTTTGTTTTCGACGAAAATATTGTCAAGGGCAAGGTTACAATACTTGCACCCAAGAGCCTAAGCAAAGATGAGGTATACCGGGTATTTGAGACAGTTATTTCATACTATGGCTTTTCTGTCGTATCTACGCCGGAGGCAATAAAGGTTGTAAAAGGGGCCGACGCAAAAGGTATGGCAGTTCAATTGCTTGATCCAAAGCAACTGGAAAAAATGCCTCCTGAAAATATGATTGCCACATATATTCATCGTCTCGAGTATCTCGATTCAAACATCATGGTTGGTGTACTGCGTCCAATGATGTCAAAGGAAGCGTATATTGTCAGCATAGCGGCAACAAATACTCTCATTCTTATTGATACCGCGGCAAATATCCAGAGGTTACAGACAATACTTAAGGAAACAGATATACCGGTGTCTAAGCAACTCGGTGCCATAAAGGTTTATAATGTTCAACACACAATGGCTACAGACCTGGCAAAGACCTTGCAGCAACTCATGGCAGAAGGGAAAAAGGCTCAGACACCAAAGGAAAAAATATTCATTACTGCTTACAACGCAACAAATTCATTACTTATAAGCGCACCACCAGAGGATATGCAGGAAATTGAAAGGATCATTGCCCAAATCGATACACTTAGACCACAGGTGCTTGTAGAGGCGGCAATCGTAGAAATCAGCACAACAAAAGGGCAGGAGATAGGTATAGAGTGGATGACCGGCGCAAACGACAATGGAGTCATTGGCGGGTTTGTTCAAAGCGGTGGGAGTCTGCTGAGCGTTGAAAACGCCATTATCAGTGGAGACTATTCAAATGTAAGCAAAAGCCTCAAGACTGGGTTTAATGTCGGAGTATTCGGCAGTAATATCACATGGGGAGGCAAAAGATACCCTTCTTTAGGTGCATTTATAAGGGCATTAAGCTCCATGGACAATGTCAACATACTTTCCACCCCTCAACTACTCACAATGAACAATGAAGAAGCTGAGGTTCATGTCGGTGAAAACAGGCCATACCAAACAAGCACAAGGATGGATTCTGCAGGAAATCCTATTTATTCTTACGATTACAGGGATGTAGGTATAAAGCTTAAGATCAAGCCATACATAAATAAAGATGGTTTTGTTCACCTCAACCTTTATCAGGAGGTAACTAAAGTAATAACAAGCGGAGCAGGGGCAACGGATATCCTAACACCAACAACACTGAAAAGATCCACAAAAACTACTGTCGGCGTCAAAGACGGACAAACAGTCGTTATAAGCGGTCTTATAAAAGATGATTCTGCTGGTGTTTCCCAGGGGATACCATTTCTAAGCTCTATTCCGATAATTGGTTATCTTTTTGGTTATAAATCTCAGCAATACGAAAAGACAAATCTGCTTGTATTTCTGACTCCGAGGATCATCTATACATCTGAAGAATTAACTGAACTAACGAGACAGAAAAGAGAAGAGCAAGAAAAACTTTTGGGAACAGAGAAGGTGCTCAAAAATAAAAAGGAAGCAGAGAACAAAGAAAACACAACTGAGCAGCAAATACATTATGAACCCTCCACAAAATAAGAGTTATGGAATATGAATACAGCGATTGCAAAATTAGAAGAGCTTCAGTCTGTCCCTAACAGGATTAGTCGCATCCACTATACATATTTCCAAAAAAACAACATTGTTCCCATTGGATGTAGAAATAACCCTGAAACCCTTATTGTTGCTGCGCCAAATGGACAAAGCATCGAAACATCAGACATCCTCAGCATCCATGCAAGGATGCCCGTTGAAACAATCTTTGTTTCTAAAGAAGAGTTTCTTAACTATCTGAACACTTTTAAGGAAGAACAGGGAAGGGAGGTGGTAATAAGCGTTGTTGAGGGTCTTGGTGAAAGCGCTCTTTCAGAAATTGCACAGGAGTTGCCCAATGGACACGACCTCCTCGATTATGCCGCAAGCGAGCCTCCGATCATTAAACTTGTTAATCTGCTTTTCTCGATCGCTGCCAAAGACAGGGCAAGTGATATCCATATTCAACCATACGAAAAAGAGCTAAGGATAAGGTTCAGGATTGATGGGTTACTCTACGACACTTATAAGCCCCCTAAGAGGGCGCAGGATGCAATCATATCAAGGATAAAGGTTATGGCCGGCCTCGATGTTGCAGAGAAGAGACTTCCACAGGACGGCAGAATAAAGATAAAGGTGAATGAAAAGGATATAGACGTAAGAGTTTCTATCATTCCTTCCTCATTCGGCGAACAGGTGGTAATGAGATTGCTCGACAAGACGTCTTCGATAATGACACTTGATTATATAGGCATGGAGCATGAGCTTGAAAAACAGATGGTTTCGCTAATCACCAGACCTCAGGGCGTGTTTCTCGTTACAGGTCCTACCGGCAGTGGAAAGACAACAACGCTTTACGCAAGTCTGCAACTGATAAATACCCCAGAAAAGAATATCCTCACCGTTGAGGATCCTGTTGAATATCTGTTGCCCGGTATCAGCCAGATGCAGGTTAATCCAAAAATTGAACTCAATTTTGCAAGGGCGCTCAGGTCTTTCTTAAGACAGGACCCTGATGTAATAATGGTGGGAGAGATAAGGGATGAAGAAACTGCAAGAATAGCGATACAGGCAGCCCTTACCGGACACCTTGTGTTCTCCACATTACATACAAATGACTCTTCAAGCGCATTGACAAGGCTTATCGACATGGGAATAGAACCTTATCTGCTTACCTCCTCGATAACAGCAATCCTTGCACAGCGTTTGATACGCAAAACCTGTCCTTATTGCAGAGAGGTCTATAATTTATCAGATTTCGAGCAGGAAATACTAAGTGACTACAAGATCGGCCAGGGAAAAAAATTCTACAAAGGCAAAGGCTGCGATGCATGCATAAACACAGGTTTTATGGGAAGGGTTGGCATATTTGAACTCCTTATCGTGAGTAACAAGATCAGACAAATGGTGCAGGAAAAGAGGTCTTCCGAAGAGATCAAGGCTCAGGCTCAAAAGGAAGGAATGAAAACCTTAAGAGAAGACGGTTTAAATAAGGCAATAGAAGGTGTTACCACTCTGTCTGAAGTGATACGAGTAACAATAGAATAGCAAAAGACAAAATAGAAAAAAGCAGACTGTCTTTGCTAAATACAAACAAGAGGCAAAAAACCCTGACGCCTTTGCAAAGAAAAGGTTGATGATTAAAAGATGAGATTCAGGTATACCGCACTAAACAACTCGGGCAAGACAGAAAATGGTTTTGTAGACGCGGATGGAGAATTTACAGCCAAAGACAGGGTCAAAAATAAAGGACTTTATCTAATTTCTATAAAAGAAGAAGTGGAAAAGACTGATAAGAAACATTTTGTCTTTTCCTCTGGTATCCGACAAAAACTACCTATTCAACTGGCACGCCAATTAGCTTCTTTGCTTAGGGGCGGTGTTCCGCTCTTTCAGGCGCTTACTATAATATCTAATCAACTCGATAGCGATGAAGAGAAAGAGATTGTAACATACCTGAAGGACGAGGTAAAAGGTGGGGCCTTCCTTTCCGACGCCCTTAAAACGTACCCGCACATCTTTGATGAATTGTTTATATATTCGGTGCAGGCAGGTGAAAGAAGTGGAGCGCTTGAAACCATATTGAACTACCAGGCAAACCTGTTGGAAAAGCGTTCAATCATCAGGGGCAAAATAAAAGCTGCTATGGTGTACCCTGCTATTATGGCCATAGTTGGAACCGGGGTTCTTTTATTTCTCATCGGCTATGTTGTCCCTATGGTAATAAAAATATTCGAGAGAATGAACCAAGGCTTACCTACATCAACGAAAATATTAATTGGCGTTACAAACATTATAAATAATCACTATTATCTATTTTTTATAATTGCAGCAATTTTGTATGGGGCATGGGTATGGATGAAAAAGAGCAATGAGGTCCAGAGGATATGGTATAGATTTCTTCTGAGAGCGCCAATATTCGGCGACTTCTATATGATGGTTGCTGTAAGTAGGTTTTCAACCATTATGGGAACGCTTTTGAAGAGCGGGATACCAATGCTGCAGGCTTTGCTCGCAGTTAGCAGGACGGTAAAAAATACCATAATCTCTGAGGCCATAGTTAAAATTGCTTCTATGGTTGAAGAAGGCTCTGACCTATCTGCATCAATAAGGGAAACAGGCGTTTTTCCGACATATGTTGCAGATATGATTGCCGTGGGTGAAAGTAGCGGCAATATAGAGGGTATGCTTACAACTGTCGCAGATTATTATGAAAACAATATCAACACAAAAATCACGTCTTTTACCGCGATGGTTGAGCCTTTAATAATTCTGATAATAGGCGTAATTGTAGCCTTTGTCCTTGTCTCTATCCTGCTTCCGCTGTTTGAAATAAACAAGATTATAATGAAAAAATGAAGGAGGTATTCATGGATAAATTACAAATACCCAACAATAGAAAGAGTTTTCTGTTTTCGAAATTCGAAATTCGAAATTGCATAAGGGGTTTTACCTTGATTGAGTTGATGATTGTTATTGTCATCATCGGTATCCTGGCGACACTACTCGTTCCCAGAATTATGGACAGGCCTGAAGAGGCGCGTCGCATCAAGGCAAAGACCGACATCAAAACAATTGAAAGCGCACTTAAACTTTATAAGATTGATAACGGAAACTACCCCACAACAGAGCAGGGTCTCGATGCATTAATAAAAAAACCAGAAACATCCCCCCTGCCACGAAAATGGAAAGAAGGTGGTTATATCGAGGGAAATGCCGTGCCCAAAGATCCTTGGGGTAACCCATACTATTATACCTCTCCAACGTCTGAGGGAAAAGATTTTGAAATAATAAGTTACGGTTCTGACGGCGAGCAGGGCGGTACAGGTAAAAATGCAGATATATCAAGTAAAGACATTGAAAAAGATTAACGGATTTACACTTCTTGAGCTTCTCCTTGTTTTATTATTGCTGTCAATCTTGATCACCTTTGCTTCTGCAAGGTGGGATATACTTTCAAGGAACGGGAAGGAAAGTTTTTTAGAAAAGCTTTCTATAGAGGCATCGCTTCTAAGGGAAAGCGCTATATCGGATTTCGAAAAAAAGATATTACGATTTGATATTACAAAAAACACTATTGAAATCGGCATAATGGATCAAATAAAGGGTTTTTCTGTCGATAGGAACTTTGTCATACCTGATAAGTATATCTTAAAGGATGTCGTAATAAATGGGGAAAAATATGCAATAGGGCAGGCCTTAATGTCTTTCTACCCTAACGGCCTTGTTGACAGGACAATAATACATCTTGAAGGGGAAAAGGAAGGTTTCTATACAATCATTGTAAATCCACTAACAGCACGTATTACTGAGGAACATGGATATATCGAAGAAACTACGTTCGACGAAGGGAGTAACGTTACTTGAGGTAATGGTTGCGCTTGCAATTACCTCCATTGCCCTTATATCTCTTATTTCTCTCGTTACAAGTTCAATGGAGATGGAAGAATACGCAAGAAGATTAACCGATGCCTCAACCATAGCTGATAACATGCTAAAGGATATCGAACGCATCGGTATACCTGAACCTGGCACAACCGAGGGACTCGTAAATGATGAGGACCTTCAGGGGTATGAATACCGGCAGACCATAAGTGAAACCCCAATCAATGACGTCTTTCTTGTCGAAGTCGAGGTATTCTGGGACAAGAAGATCCGATCGACAAAGATAAGTACATATATGTTAAAAAAATGAATGTTTTATGGGTGTTATTTTATCTTTATCCAGTATGCCCTTCCCTGTTCGATACCATTTAGTTTCATGCTGGGCTGGTTTATTGTAGCATCAGAATA
>MWEV01000002.1 GCA_002071245.1 Deltaproteobacteria bacterium ADurb.Bin026 | reverse complement strand
GTGTAACATTCCAGACATCAGGCATCGATGTCTTGACTAGCCCCCATTGTTCAAGCCATTCAGGGTCATTAGGCGTAACTTCGAGGGGCATCCTTATGTAATTCGGCTCCGCATACTCCACATCGTCTTCATTTTTCAATGTGTTGATAAAATCGTGCAGATTGATACCTTCCGGAATCTTGACGTGCTCAATGCCAAGCCTTTCAAACACACGGATGGTTTGCATATAGTGCCTCTCAGCTATAGCCCTCATGCTTGCTCTCGTTGCTGAACGCCTAAACTTAACAAGCGCCTCACCTTTTTTATAATTTTTTGGTAACTCGGAGGCAAAAGACAAAAACGGTATTCCAAAAAACATTATAATCAAAACACATAAAATAGTGGCTAATCTGGTCGTTTTCATGTATTTATAAGTAATTATGCACTATAATCAGCAATTTGTAAATGATCGGTGTCACATAAATCAGACTGAAAACCTCAGTCCACACATGATGACTCACACTAAAGACAGGAAAGGAAGTGTTGAGTTTGTAAAGTGACAAGAAAAACAAACAAGCAAGAAAAACGGGAAATACCAAAAGGGGATATATAAATGGGAAAGGCGGCAAAGAAGAAAAAACTAAAAATTCAAGAAGATATGAGAAATCGGAAACCTGAACTCATGTTAAAGCAACGGATACGCAGCATCGATAGATTTGAGCTTATTGAGGATGCGGTACTTGGTATATTGTTTTTTTCTGTTGCACTCCTTTTTTCTACATCCATACATGTACATTTTACGCTTCCAAAACTTCTTGCTTTACGAATTTGTTCTCTGTGCCTTGTCGTATTGTGGATTGTTCGTTTAAGAAGGGGTAAAATGCAAATCTTACCCTCCTTTGTGTTATATGCTGGTGCAGCATTCGGATTGTGGTTAATTTTATCTACATTTTTCGCTTTACATCTTCCAACTGCGCTTCACGGGGTCTACGGTCGATACAATGCGCTTATCAACAACGAAATTTACATTGTACTCTTTTTTCTTGTTGCAACACTGCCAATGGACATCAAACGGATTTCTCGCATTACCATTGTTTTTGTTTTTGCGCTTGTACCGGTTTCATTTTATGCAATCCTGCAATACTTAAATCTCGATTTTTTCCCATGGCCATCCGGACGCTCAGCATCTACTATTGGCAACCCCGTAATATTAGGGGCATTATTATCTCTCGGATTTCCTTTTGCCCTTGTCTTTTTTCTCAGATACCGTTCGAATTTAGCTAAGACATTCTGGGGCGCCGCTATACTGCTTTTGCTTATTGCCATGTTCACAACCATAAGTAGAGGACCGGCCTTATCAATTATAATATCAAGCGCAATCATATTTTTTATAAACAAAAAAGAGGCTGTCAAGGATCTTAAAAAAATTGTACTATTTGCAATACCTGTCTTTGTTATATTTACACTCTTTATTTTATCGAGTCCCGCAAGTCTTGAAAAAATAGGTCAAAGATTAAAAGACATATCAAATCTCAAGTCAGACCGCAACATCCAGGTAAGACTTGTTTACTACAAGGCTGCATTGGAAGGTATTAAGGAATACCCTTTGATGGGCGCTGGTTTAGAAAGTTTCAGGATAGTCTATCCCAGGTATCGTCCTGTTCAAGAGGGCCAATCCAGAGATGTAATTCCCACGATGGTACACAACGGATATCTTCAATTGGCACTGACTAACGGCATCCCAGCGCTGATGCTGTATCTTTCTTTCTTGAGTACTGTATTCATAGTATTCTTAAAAAAAATTCGGCGCACATCAGAATATGTCACACGCTTAATAATGAGCGGTTTTATTGGCATGACTATAGGTTATCTTTTCCAGGACTTAACAGGGTGGATGGAGATTGCGCTAACACCCTTTTTCTGGATACTAATCGGTGCGGGCGTTGCCTTTGGTATTGCTGATAATGGTTATAATGAAATGCGCCGATGGAAAAATATCGGTATGTATATTTTTCTGACATTGGTCTCGATCGCCTTGATGTATCTTGTTTTTGACGCAATAAACAGGATATATGCGAATAGACTTTTCTGGCAGGCCGAACATATGTCTCCTGCAAAAGACTGGAAGCAAATGGAATATAATATTAAGGAAGGGCTTGCCGCTGTACCGGGAGATTTTTACCATGAAGATATGGCTGGCATACTTTACCTGAAAAGATATAACGAAACCGGCGAAAAGGCATCATACGAGGAAGCCCTGAGACTACTTGAGAATGCACACAGACATAATCCTTATGATATCTATGTGATGATACATCGTGTCGATCTTGAGACTGTAGCACTAAAAAAAGGTTTGATTCAAAAACCATCTAGTTCGGTTGAAAAACTCGTTTCATCGATGTTAGATATGGATAAAAATAACCCTTCCGTATATGAGTCCGCAATAAAATTAAGGCTTGAGGAAAAAAAGTATGAAGACGTTTTGAAACTGCTCGAAAAAGCAAGGACATTGCACCCCGAAGAGTTAAAATATTACATTTTGGAAGGGAATATGCACCGCAATACCGGCAATGTGTCAAAGGCTATCGAGGCGTTCAGAAACTGCATCAAAATTTCTGAAGCAAAAGGTATTTATGATGAAGACTGGTTAAACGCAAAGCACAACATTGCAATACATTATTTGAATAAAAAGGATTTCAATAACGCACTGAAAGAAGCCAAAGAAATATCTGAAAGAATGCCGAACAATGTTCATCCATATAACCTGCTTGGCGATATCTACGGCATATCGGGCAATTTTGACAAGGCAAGGGAATCGTTCGCCTCTGCATTAAGGTTCGACCCCGGCAATCAGAACGCAAAAAGAGGGCTCGAACAGATAAAACAGATTACGGGAAAATGAGCACTCATCGCT
>MWEV01000001.1 GCA_002071245.1 Deltaproteobacteria bacterium ADurb.Bin026 | reverse complement strand
AAAAACAAATAATATTATGATAAATCTGAATATAACCATTAAATAAAACGAAAAACAACAAGGGGGAAATGTTTGGATCAAAACCCAAAAAACTCAGAATTCATAGAATATGCAGACGATGAGATTAACCTTCTCGATTGTTTAATTGTTTTAGTAAAGCGAAAAAAGCTGATTGCCATTATAACCCTTGGTGCTATGCTTGTTACAGCAATAATAAGTCTTATAATGCCACCAGTTTACAAGGCTGAAACAAAGATACTTCCTCCACAGCAATCACAGAGTTCAGCGGCTCAGCTATTAAGCCAGATTGGAGGTGCTGCTAGCTTAATAGGACTACCTTCTGGCGGTTTAAAAACTACAAACGAACTTTACATTGCATTGATAAAAACGAACAACGTTCTTGATCGTTTGATTGACAGGTTTGATCTCATAAAGCTTTATAAAACCAAAACGAGGGCAAATGCAAGAATCGCTCTCGCCGGTGCAGTCGAAGCAAAAGATGACAAAAAAAGTGGCATCATAACAATCTCTGTTACAGATAAAGACCCAACAAGGGCATCGCAATATGCAAATGCTTTTGTTGAAGAATTAAGAAATCTCAATAAAGGACTTGCGGTAACAGAGGCGAGTCAACGAAGGCTTTTTTTTGAGGAACAGCTTAAAGATATCAAAAAGGCGCTCGAAACAGCCGAAGAAGACATAAAACGTTTTCAGGAAAGTAAAGGTGTGGTGAACGTCGGCGAACAGGCAAAGGCAGTTATTGAGGGAATTGCAAAACTGAAGGCTGAGATTGTTGCAAAGGAAGTGGATTTGCGAGTTCTTAAAACCTATTCTACGCCAAACAACCCAGATGTGAAAAAGGCGGAAGAAGGCTTGAAGGGTATGAAGGCAGAGTTAAACAATCTGTTGGTTAAAAACAAAATTGAACACGAACCTCTTATACCCACAGGTGAAGCACCTGGGACTGCTTTGGAATATGGGCGAAAGCTTAGAAATCTAAAATTTTACGAAACATTATATGAGCTTATCATCAAACAACACGAGGTGGCTAGACTCGATGAGGCAAAAGACGCTACAATCATTCAGGTGGTGGATAACGCAGAGCCACCTGAAAAAAGATTTAAGCCCAAACGCAGGCAGATGGTGATGATAGCAGGTGTTGTTGGTTTTTTTCTGTCAATTTTTGCTGCATTCATTATGGAATATTCAGAAAAATCTTCCTCCAATCCAGAAAATAAGGAAAAGATCGACGAGATAAAAAAACTTTTTCCCTCCGATACTTTGCACAAAATAAAGAAAATTATAACTAAAAGGAAGGATGAATGAATCATAACAAGGAGCTGAGTATGTTAAAATTTCTACTGGGTTCAACAACCCTTTTTTTCATATTGATTTGTTGCGGGAACCTTTTTGCCCAACAGCCTACTTTCCAGCAGGAGTCTACATTCCAGCAACAACCTACATTCCAGCAACAACCTACATTCCAGCAACAACCTACATTCCAGCAACAACCTACATTCCAGCAACAACCTACATTCCAGCAACAACCTACATTCCAGCAACAACCTACATTCCAGCAACAACCTACATTCCAGCAACAACCCGGCACAAAAATACAAACAATCGAAGAAAAACCTTCGGCATTTGAAAGTTATATAACGGATAAGGCAATAGAAATCAGTGAATCTCAGTTTTATATACTCAGGAAACTTGACGGGATTACATTCCTCTATTCAGATCGAGCTATCATGAAAGGAATGATTGCTGTACCTGTTAAAGTTACGACTAAAGATGAAGGAATGATTACAGTACCTGTTAAAGTTACGACTAAAGATGCAGGTTTTGTCGTTGGAACCGTCGATTCAATCACCAAGGCATTCAAAATGCTGGGCTTGAGGCTTCCCTTTGCAATATCAACAGACGTCAGACAATACGGATACGACCTTTTCAGACAATCTCCTGCAGCTTTTGCACCTCTTGGCAATGTTCCGGTAGGACCTGATTATGTATTGGGTTCGGGTGATGAAGTAAAGATTACGATATGGGGAAGCATTGATGCAATCTGGAACGTCTTTGTGGATAACCACGGAAACATCTCCCTTCCAAAAATAGGCACAATACATGTTGCCGGCCTTAGCTATCAAAATCTTAAAGAGGTCTTGCACAAATCATTGTCAAGGTATTTCACTGGTTTCGAAATGAATGTAAGTATGGGGCAATTGCGCACAATGAGGGTTTTTATACTCGGAAACGCTGAAAAACCTGGAAGTTATAATATTTCATCTTTTTCATCAGTAATAAATGCACTTTTCGAGGCAGGTGGCCCCAGCAAAACCGGTACGATGAGAAATATACAAGTTAAAAGGAATGGAAAGATAATTGTTACTTGTGATCTGTATGATTTTCTGCTTAAGGGCGATAAGTCGAAAGACATAAGATTGCTTCCCGAGGATGTGGTTTTTATACCGCCAGTTGGAAAGCTTGTTGCTATCACAGGAAGTGTTAATAATCCGGCCATATACGAGCTTAAAGATGACACAACCCTACCCCAACTTCTTGAAATGGCCGGTGGTTTAAATGCCGTAGCATACTATGGTCGAGTTCAGATTGAGAGAATAGTTGAAAACAACAAGCAGATTGTCTACGAATTTGATTTGAGCAGTTTGAATGAAAAAGATGTAAAACTACATCCTGGAGATGTTGTCAAAATCTTCCAGGTTGTTCCAGAAAAACGGGTTGTAAAACTATCAGGTGCAGTTCATAGAGAAGGAAATTATGGTATAAAACCCGACATGACAGTAAAAGACCTTGTTTTATTGGCTGGTGGTCTCAAGTACTTCGCTTATGCAAAGGAAGCGGAACTGACAAGAGTTTCTATCACAGACGAAGGCCCGAAGACGGAAAAAATAGTTTTCAATCTTGAAAAAGCCATGAAAGATGACCCAGAAAACAACTTTGCCCTTAGAGAGGATGATTATCTGTTTGTGAAAAGTATACCTAACTGGCAACCACAACAAACAGCATCGATTCAGGGTGAAGTCCGTTTCCCAGGTACATATCCTATAAAAAGGGGCGAAAAACTCTCCTCTTTAATCGAAAGAGCCGGTGGCTACAGTGAGTATGCATATCTCAGAGGAGCTGTTTTTATAAGGGAGAAACTAAAGGAAATTCAGCAGAAAAATATGATTGAAATGATAGAAAGACTTGAAAGGGAATTAATGTCTGCAAGCTCTGCACAGATAACCGTTGCAACATCCAAAGAGGATGCGGAGATAAAGAAGGTGGAAGCGGAGCAAAAACAAAAATTTGTTGAATCGTTGAAACGCTTAAGAGCAACAGGAAGGTTGACGATTCATCTTGCGCATTTAAGGCTACTAAAGGGAAGCGTCTTCGATATCGAACTCGAAGATGGAGACAGCCTGTATATACCTATATCGAATAATTTTGTAAATGTAGCAGGGTCTGTGATGACTCAGGGTAGTTTTATCTATTCCGAATCATTCAACATAAAAGATTATATCGAACTTGCAGGTGGGACTTCAAGATGGGCAGATACTGGCAGTATCTACGTTATGAAAGTAGACGGTAGCGCAATGAGGATAAACAGGGGTTTGTTTAGTTGGAATTCTGCCCGATCAAGATGGGAAATTGCGTCATTGGGCGAATCGGTAAAGGAAGTAGAACCTGGAGATACGATTGTTGTCCCCGAAAAAGTTGAAAGGATTGCCTGGATGAGAGAAATAAAAGACATAACAACGATAATTGCAAATCTGGCAATCAGCGCCGGTGTAGTCAAGTCATTGTACTAGTCAAAGTTGAAATAGAAAGTG